>JBGCFK010000136.1:0-7552 GCA_045106875.1 Paracoccaceae bacterium
ATCCCTGCCAATACAGCCGATTGCGGTCTGCGTGTTGCAGAAGCGGCCAAGTCCGCATTCATGCGGCGTGTTGTCATCCGTCATATCGTTGCCATAGGACAGAAGCCCGCTCTCGATCCGCTCGATCCCGTTCGGACAACCGGCACGGACATCCAGATCCTTGCCTGCCTCGAACAAGGCGTTCCAGAGTGGCATGCCAAGATCGGCGCCCTCGAGATAAATTTCGAAGCCACCCTGTTTCGAGTATCCCGAGCGTGCGATAACCTGGGTCGTTCCCTGAAACTGGTATTCGCCAAAGCGGAAGAATCGCAGATCCCGGATACCATCGCCAAAGACCCTTGCCATCAGTTCGTCGGCCTGTGGGCCTTGAATGGCCAGCGGCGAGACGTCGGGTTCGTCCACAAGGACGTCCAGACGATAGCCATATGCGATGCCCTTGACCCAGTACAGAAGGTCACTGTCTGCGATCGACACCCACCAGCGGTCCTCGGCCAGCTTCACTGCCACCGGATCATTCAACATGCCTCCGGTTTCGTCCACGATGGGCATATAGTAGCACTGCCCTGGCAGCATTGAACGCAGATCGCGCGGTGTCAGCAGCTGCATCAGCCGCCCGGCATCAGGGCCGCGCAATTCGACCTGGCGCTCGCACGAGACGTCCCAGACCTGAACTGCCTCCTTCAGATGGCGACAATCCTCCTCGACCGTTTCGAACAGTGTCGGCAGCAGCATGTGATTGTAGACCGTGTAGGCTTTGACGCCCGAGGCTTCGACGCCGTCCGAGAACGGGGTGCGGCGCAAACGGCGGGATGGGGACAGCTGGACCAATGGCCTTACTCCATGGTTCGTACTCGGTTGCGCAGTTCGAACTTCTGCACCTTACCGGTCGAGGTTTTCGGGATCTCAGTGAATATGACGGATTTCGGGGTCTTGAAGCCTGCCAGCCGTTCTCGGCAGAAGGTGATGATCTGCGCTTCGTCGGCTGATGTTCCGGTACGCAGTTCCACGAAAGCACATGGGACTTCGCCCCATTTCGGGTCCGGGCGCGCAACGACAGCAGCGCTCTGAATGTCGGGATGCCGGTAGAGCACTGCCTCAACCTCGACCGAGGATACGTTTTCCCCGCCCGAGATGATCACGTCCTTCAGCCTGTCGCGGATCTGCATATAGCCATCCGGGTAGACTACCGCTGCGTCACCGGACCAGAACCAGCCGTCCTGGAAAGCCTCGGAGGTTGCATCGGCGTTCTTGTAGTAGCCCTTCATGACGGTGTTGCCACGAATGGCGATCTCGCCTTGTGTCTCGCCGTCGCGGCGCACGGGCCGCCCTGTTGTCCGGTCAATCACCTCGACGCCTTCGACCATTGGGAAAGAGACACCTTGGCGCGCACGGCGTTGCGACTGTTCTTCCATCGGCAGGTCCGCCCAACCGGGCTGTGGCAAGGCCTGAGAGATATGACCGAAGGTTTCGGTCAACCCGTAGACATGCATCACGTCCATACCCATCGCGGCTGTGCGCTCCAAGATGGCAGGTGGCGGAGGCGCTCCTGCAGTCATGACCTGGATCGGCGGATCAAAGGGCTTGGTTGGCGCGGCATCGCTTTCGGCAAGCATTTGCAGGATGATCGGCGCGGCACCCAGATGTGTCACGTCCTCAGCTTTGATCACTGGGAACAGGGCTTCAGGCGCGGGCGTCCTTGTGAATACCATCTTGCCGCCGGTGATTGCCATCATCCACGGATGGCCCCAGCCGTTGCAATGGAACATCGGAACGACGGACAGATAGGACGGCCTTGCGGGTACCTGCCATGCTGCGACAGTGCCCAGTGCCATCAGGTAGGCTCCCCGGTGATGATAGACGACGCCCTTGGGGCGCCCGGATGTTCCGGAGGTGTAGTTCAGCGTGATGGCCTGCCATTCATCTTCTGGCACACCGGAGTTCAGGATCATCGGGCCGGTCAGCAGATCTTCATAGGTCGGACAGCCAGAGCCTTCGGGCGCTGGGCCCATCGGATCGATGACCTCGATGATCGGCAGGGCAGGCTTGTCCGGATGCGCGGCCGCGAGCAACCCCAAAGCCTCGTCCATCACGGGCCTGAGCGCGGTATCGACGATGATCAGCTTGGTCTCCGAGTGATCCAGAATGTAGGCGATGGTCTCGGTTTCCAGTCGTGTGTTCAGTGCACAAAGTACGCCGCCTGACATCGGGACGGCAAAGTGCAGTTCGAACAGCTCGGGCAGGTTGGGTGACAGGACGCAGATGGTGTCTCCCAGCGAGATCCCGACGGCGTTCAAGCCACCGGCCAGTGCGCGCGTGCGGGCGAGGGTTTCGGCCCAGTTGCGCCGGATCTCACCGTAAACCACAGCGGTCGCATCCGCATAGACATTGCCCGCCCGGTTCAGAAAAGAGACCGGCGACAACGCGACGTGATTGGCCTCGACCGAATTGAACGCATCGAAATGGTTGTGCACGCGTTACTTTCCCTTGCCCTATTTCACAGTCTTTTTGAGTTAATTGCCTGCGGTGTCGTGCATTGTCTAGGGCGATTACGGCGTGGTCTGTTCTGAAAACGCCTTGGTTCTGTCTGTTTCGGATCATGCTGCTTGGTTTGGCAAATCTTTGTCGTCCGCTCGTTGAAGCCCCTGGTAATGCCACCAGGATGCTTGGTTTGCCTTCGGCTAGGACCGAAGGGTGAGTGTGGCAATATTCTCGAAGCCGGGTTGAGCATTGGCGCCTAAGCCTTAAGGCTGTATTGTTTTGAAACAGCCTGGGGGCCGTCATGCGATTTTCGATCTTGGTGTTCTGCGTTGCGAGCCTGCTCGGTACAGCGTCCGGCTCAGCACAAACGATTGATGGAGACGCTTTCACGTATTTTGACGAGCGTAAGAAACTGGGTGGCCCGTTCAGTATCTCCCAAGGGCCCCGCAAATGGTTGGCGGCGGTAGCGGGAGAGTGGATGAAGGGTCTGCCGGATGACACGCCCCTTGCAGCTATTTCAATACCGGGCACGCACGATTCCGCTGCCTATCCGGACACGTCAGGTTGTGGCACGCAGACTTGGAACATCGACAATCAACTGCGTGCCGGAATCCGGTTTTTGGACATTCGCCTGCGTCGGAAGGACAACAAGTTTCAGGCCGCTCACGGCTCGTGCCTGTCCATCAAGACGCCCTTCAGTGAAATCATGGAAACCATTCAGGCCTTCCTGGCAGAGAACCCGTCCGAGATGTTGCTGATGCGGGTGAAATCCGAGGGTAAGACAAAGAACAGCCCCCTCAGTTTCCCGGAGATCTGGAACACCTATATGCAGGAATATGGCCACCTGTTCTATCCAGAGATATCGCGGGATCAGCTCTATCCTGACCCGCCGGTCACCCCGCTTGATTACACAGGCAGCGGGTATATCCCGGTTCTGCCCGTTCTGGGAGAACTGAGAGGCAAAATTCTCATCATGTCCGAGCTGGGATACGTGCCGAGTGAATATGGTCTCAGATACCATGATGCCGCCGAAATTCAGGACGAATACAAGGTCATCCGGATGGCGGGCGATGGCGTGACACCACTAGGTGCAGTGCGGATGCGTGACAAGAAGAAGTTGATCTCGGCGTATCTCGAGATCGGGGGCCTCGCTCAGTACATTGTGCTGAACTATCTCTCCGGCTCGACCTATCTGACGCCGGAGGATGTTGCCGGGACGACGAACAAGTACGCCTATGACAGCATTGGGTATTTGCATGGAAAACGGGTGTCCCTGGGCGTCGTGATCGCTGATTTTCCTGGGAACAAGCTAGTCTACCGAATTATCAAGTCGAATTTCGATGGTTGACCGCCTGCGCCAGTCGTTGAAGCGACTTCCGCTCAGTCTTCCAGCATACGTGCTTCGTCGATCAGCATGATCGGGATGCCCTGGCGGATCGGGTAGGCGAGGTTCGCCGATTTCGAGATCAATTCCTGTCGGTCGGGGTCCCATGTCAGCCTGCCGCCCGTTGCCGGGCAAACGAGGCTCTCCAGCAATCGGTGGCTTACTGCGGGCGTGCTGTCGTTGTGGATTTCGTCGCTCACTGCAGCGCGCCGCTTTCACCGCCCTCGGCAATCGAGAACTGCATCAGCGCGCGCAGGGTATCCAGACGATCGGAAAGACGCGGCGCCTCCAACAGGGCCTGCTTCTCCTCAACGGCGAACGGGCACATCATGGACAGCGAGTTGATCAGCATCTCTGGCTCGGCTTCCTCCATGCTGTCCAGGTCGGACGACAATCCAGCCGTGTCGAAATATCGCTTCAGCAGATCCATGAAGCCGTTCTGGTCGAACTTGCCCGGGTCCTCTGGTCCGTTCAGATCGGCGTGGAAGTCGGACCAATTGACGTTAACGCGGCGGTACGGGGTGAAGCCGTCCTCTTCGCCGCGAATGCGGAAGCGGGCAATACCCGAAAGCACGATCAGGTAACGGCCGTCTTCCGTCTCTGACAGAGACGTCACACGTCCTGCACAGCCGATCGTATGCAGGCGGGGCGGTTTTTTGTCGTCGTCGTAAGGTTGGACCATGCCGATCAGCCTATGATCAGTCTTGAGCGCATCGTCCAGCATGGCGAGGTAGCGTGGCTCGAAGATATTCAGCGGTAGTCGCCCTCTCGGCAGCAGCAATGCGCCGGGCAAGGGAAAGACCGGGACGGTGTCCGGCAGGTCTGCAGGAGAGAAACGCCGGCCCATATCACCTCACGCAAAGATCATTGAAGAAAGGCGCCGCCGTGCTGTCAGCGCCAGCGGGTCTTTGGGCCCCAGCGCGTCGAAGATCGTGAAAAGCTGGGACTTTGCAGCCCCATCGTTCCATTCGCGGTCCCGGCGGAACAGGTCCAGCAACTCATCCACCGCGGCTTCGTTGTCACCTGAAGCGGCAAGGGCAATGGCCAGATCGAGGCGTGCCTGATGGTCGTCCGGGTTCGTATCAAGCTTTGCCCGCAGCTCCGCCGTTTCGCCTGCGTCTGCGGCTTGGCCTGCCAGTTCCACCGCTGCGCGAGCCGCCGCTATTTCGGGTGCGTCCATCATCTCGGCGGGCACCTGATCCAGCAAGGCTTGCGCGCGCTCTACGTCGCCTGCCAACAAGGTCGCCCGGATCATACCGCCCATGGCGCGGGCATTGCTCGGGTCTTCGCCCAGAATCGCCGAGAAGGTCTGGGCTGCATCGGCCAGCGCGCCCTGCTCAAGCATTTCGTCGGCGGCGTCCAGCGCTTCGTCCAACCCACCCGCGCCCGCGCTTTGCGTTACTTTCTAGACGAATGCCGTGACTTCGGCTGGCGTCACTGCACCCATGAAACCATCCATGGGCTGACCGTCGACAAAACCGAATACGGCCGGGATCGACTGCACGCGCATCTGCTGCGCCACCATCTGGTTCTGATCAACATCGATCTTGCAGATGCTGACGGCGCCTTTGGTGTCAGCGACAGCCTGCTCCAACTGCGGGCCCAATGTCTTGCACGGCCCGCACCATGCGGCGGTGAAGTAGGCAACAACCGGGCCTTGGCGCGAGGCTTCTATCACATCCGCCATGAAGGTCGCGTCGGTGGTATTCTTGGGTCCGGCTCCCTGAGCAGGTGCCGTTGTATTACCAAGCTCGATCATGCTGTCCTCCTGCGGGCGTCTCTGATGTCTGCCCACATAGAGGTCGCGGATCGGATGTGCAATCGGAGGATCATGCGGACGGCGTCTCCAGCTGTGTGCGCGCAACTTCCATCGCTTCGAGCGCGTCAAAGTCTACCAAGATTGGAACATGCCCGGTGATCTCGAAAAAGCGCTTGAAGTCGGCCAGACCGAGTGTCGTGGTTGCTTCGTTGTGCAGCGGATGCGCATTGATCGGATCGACGTCCAGCATCTGTTGATCGAGGATCACGTTCAGTTTGTGCTCCGGATCGTTGATCAGGCCAAAGGGCGATACCGCGCCGGGGCGAATGCCCAGCATCTCCCACAAGGCTTCTGGTTTGCCGAAACTGGCTTTGGGCGCGCCGACCTGCTTTTCCAGATCGCGAATGCGGATCTTGCGGTGCTCGAGACAGGTGACCAGCCAGAACTGACCCTTCTTGTCCTTCAGAAACATATTCTTCACGTGAGCGCCGGAAAGCTCGCCGCGCAACGCTTTCGATTCCTCGACAGTATGCAGCGGTGGATGCGTGTTGTGGCTATAGGCGATCCCATGCGCTTCAAAGAGCGCGTAGAGTTCCGTCTGGCCTTTCGGCTCTTTCATATTTATCCCCTTGCTGTTCCGGGAGGTAACGCGGCAAGGCGTGGCGGCAAGGGCTGGATCGCCAGTCAGCCTCCGTCAAGCTCTGGATCTGCCAGGTCTTCCTGAATCCACTCAGGGTTCAGGTGGATGTCGATAGAGGACAGTCGCCCGGGTCCGAGGTTGTGATACTTGTGCGGGATGTTTGCGGGTCCCATCAGGACGTCGCCTTCTTCGGCCTCGATCTTCTCGTCACCGACAGTGAACAAGGCGTTGCCCTCCGTGACGATGAAGATCTCGTCGTAGGGGTGCACGTGCCATTTCGGTCCAATGCCAATCTCGTCAGTAGCGTAGAAAATCAGGAAGTTCCCGGTATCGAGTTGTTCGCCTGAGATCCGGCCTTTCCAGAGGTCCGTATCTGTCGTCCAGTCAGCGCGGGGGATCTTTACGGGCCTGCGGGACATCGAGGCCTCCTTCCGGTCAGCCAAAGAGATGTGTCGTCGCGCGACCCAGAGCAAGCAGATTTGCTGCAAACCCGGATTGCATCAATGGCCGAGTTTCAACTTCGCCCAGAGCCATGACAGTCCAGTAAGGCCAAGGAAGCCCGCAATGCAGAGCAACGGCATCCGGAACTCGGTCAGCCACGGCCTGATCCAGTTCAGACCCCTGTCTCCCGTCCAGCGCCCGATATTTGCGAACTGGCCGTAGTTGTCATAGGAATACCAGCAACCAAACACGATTGCTGCGACAGCGACAATGCCAATCGCACGCAGAGGCAAGCTGGTTGGTGCGTCGGCCATCACAGCACCGTCAGTGTCTTGGGGTCTGCTTGGAAGATCAGCAGATCACCGCGCCTGACGACCTGTCCTTCCATCTCGACCAGAACCGAGGTCTGTTCGAGCAAGGATGTGGGCATTGGTCCCCCGTCCGGTCCTCCTATCAGCATGAACATTTGCCCGTCGACCGGCCCCGTCAACGCCAATACTGGCGGGATATCCCCGATCAGACAGAGGTTGGCACAAGCCTTGTGCGCCAGTCCACGCCCCGGTCGCATGGCACCTGCCAGGCATTTCCCGTCGCAGATCTCGCCCGAGACTTTCCAGCGTCCAAGATCAACGTCTTCCGGTATTACCGCGTCACCTTCAGCCGCCATCGGTTTGCGCTGTCCGCCCGCAAGTTGCAGCATGACGAGTTCACCGCGCGTGAGTGCCACGCCCTGAACTCGTGTCAGCTTGCCGTCAAACTGCTCGGCCGCCATGGCGCCCCGCTTGCCCTGACCGGACAGCATGATCGTTTGACCCTCGGGGAAGTTATCGTTGCCTTCCGAGATCGTCAG
>JBGCFK010000137.1:0-8835 GCA_045106875.1 Paracoccaceae bacterium
GCAAGGACACGTGTTCGAAGATCGACAGAAAGAGCCTTGGACATCCTGACCGGCCTCCCTCCCCGGTCAGAATTATGAATCAGAAAACAGGCCCGATGGGAATCCCCCACGATTCACTCAGATCGGGTTCCGCTCTAGCCTCTCGAACAGTTCGTGGCGGCGCGCGTCGAGATGGCGGGCAGTTTGGCCGTCAATCTGACCAGCTCCTCCCGGATTACCCCGGTCCATCCGGCCAGAGAATAATAGCGCCTCTTGCGCAACCGAGCGAGGCTCCACCGCTGGGCAATCTGAGCCACTGCCTTGATCATCAGATCATATGCCGTAGCGGCATCCGGCGTGATGTGCCATCGCTTGGTCAAGCAATCAGTCCGGGCGCCTGATGACCCCCGAACTACTGCTGCAACCCTTTAGTTGCCTTTTGCCTTGGTATGCGGCCAGATCCAGTTAGCCATGTACTTGTGATCCGGCACGATGTGGTCAAAGGGGAACTTCGCCATGAACTTGTGACCGGGCACGATGTGGCCGAAGGGAAACTTCGCCATAAATTTGTGTCCGGGCACAAGGTGGGCGAAGGGGAACTTCGCCATGAACTTGTGCCCTGGCACGATGTGGGCGAAGGGGAACTTTGCCATAAACTTATGACCGGGCACGAGGTGTGCGAAAGGGAACTTCGCCATGAACTTGTGTCCTGGCACGAGGTGATCGAATGGCCACTTGGCCATAAACTTGTGGCCAGGCACGAGGTGGCCAATCAAAAAGTCTCCCCAGAACCCATGCTGGATTCTGATGTCCAGCAGCGTGCTATCGTGGCCGTCGCCAGTGTAGCGATCAGCGTTTTCGACTTCGACCTCAAGAGGCGACCCTGCAGCCACAATACTTTTCGCGCTGGCCACAGCACCGAAGGGCGTGAAGGGCGCTCGCACAACAACCAAGGCGTTCCCTTTGCCGACCATCGGGCCGTAGACCGCTGCTTCGGCGTCGCCGACCTTTGCAGCTGACATAAGCTCGGCAGAATCGCTTCCGCCTGAGATCACGTCGAACATGTCTTCGCGGAACCCCTTGCCGCGGAGAGCATCCGCAACCGAGTTCGCTGCAGCTTCATTGCTGTAGATCCGGGTGATTACCGTGTCCGACATTGTGTTCCTCCAGTCGCTGTTTCACCAAGGCTCTGCGTCAGGGCAGGCCGGTTTCTGTCGTTAAGTTAGGCCTCGGACAGGGCACGTCTAGCCTCTGCCTTCCGCCGGATGAGTGGAATAAGGACAAAGATCGCCAAAGTTAGCAGAACGATCTCGATACCAAAGACGGGAATGTAAGCGTCGGCAGGAGCGATCTGCCCCGACTCCGACCATGCAACGATCATGTCACGAACGATGCCGCCAACGGCGATGGCAAGGCCGGCAGCGGTCGCCTGGACAGCTCCCCAGCTTCCAAGCGCAAGACCAATCTGTTCGCGCGGAGCTGCCCGCATGGTCGCGGTAAGCGTCCCGTGACCGAACAGTCCTGCCCCCAAGCCCACGAACAGCGTTGCCACAGTGAACAACATCACGTCACCCATATAAGCGGTCACGATTATTGCCATGAATGCGGGTATTCCTGTTGCGGCACCCCACATCGCAACAGTCGCAGGCGCAGTGTCACGGCTGAGGACGCGCGATGCGATTGCAAAGCCCACCAGCCCGCCTGCAGCCATAACGGCCGTGAGTTTGGTGGTTGCCGAAACGGACATGGTCAAAACCTGTCCGCCGAAGGGTTCGAGCAGAACATCGGCCATTCCAAACCCTGCAGTTCCAAGGGCAATGATGACCAGCAACCGGATCGTGCCGGGAACACGGGTCAGGGCTTTCCAAGCATCCTCGAATTTCGGTTTGGGAGCATCAGAGGCCGCCCGTGCACGGTCGCGCCCCTCTTGTTTCCACACCGCAATGACATTCAGGATAACGGTGAGGACTGCCGCGCCCTGAATGACCTGAATCAATCGGCCTGGCGTATAGTTTTCCAACAATGTGCCGAAGATAAAGGCGCTTGCGATCATGCCAACCAACAGCATGACATACATCAGACCGACGACCTTTGGCTGATCTTCCTCTCGGACCATGTCGGTGGCCAGCGCCAATCCCACAGTTTGGACCATATGCACGCCCGCGCCCACCAATAGGAAGGCCAGCGCGGCAGAGCCATGTCCAAGCCAGAGCGGTGCCTCTTTTGCCTCGCCATAGCCCGACAGAACGAGCAATGCGAAGGGCATGACCGCAAAGCCGCCAAACTGCAGCAGTGTGCCCTTCCAGATATAAGGCACACGGCGCCAGCCAAAGGCAGATTTGTGGGTGTCAGAGCGAAACCCGATCAACGCGCGGAAAGGCGCGAAGACAAGTGGTAGGGCAAGCATGAGACCAACCAGCGATGCCGGAACGTTAAGTTCCACAATCATTACGCGGTTGAGGGTGCCGACCAACAGGACCAGCGCCATGCCCACGGTGACTTGAAACAGCGAGAGCCGGAGCAGACGGGACAGCGGAGCGTCCTCGGTCGCGACATCGGCAAAAGGAAGGTATTTCGGCCCAATCCGCGATAACTTGTTCAGTGCAAAGCGTTTGTAATCGAGCACTTCAGCGCCCTCGAGTTATCACATGGACAGTGGGTATCGGCGCGGCGGCCAAGCTTTCACAGGCCACCGCGCCAGTTTTCGGATCAAACTGCCTAGTTTGATATGCTGGATCCGGATGCTGACGCCAGCGTCGTCGGCTTCTCGATCACTGCAACCGCACGTTCGCCATCAGGCATGACGACAACAACACGGTCACCATCGACAACCTGCTCGAACTTGGCAGCCTTGACGGCATTGGTGTCGAGGTCATTGAGCATGGCCACCTTGTCGCCTGCGCCCATTTCCTGACCGGACAAGAAGTCACCGACCCAGCTGGTGTTCGTAAGTACTGCGACGTGCACAGCAAACGAGCCGACTGCGACCGCGCCCAAGAAGATCGGCACACCGACCGAGGGCTTCACGACCAACCACATTTTTGCATTGTTCATGGTTTAATCTCCTAGCCGAGCCAAGGCGTGGATGCGGCAACCAGGATGTGCGCAAGGAGCGCAATGCCCCCAAACACGCGGGTGACATCGATGAGGTAGCTATGCACCTCTTCGGCTTCGCCGAGCGTTAGCCCGGTTGGCCATACTTTGTCATGATCGTCAGACATGTGTCTCCTCCAAGTTTTGCGTATCTTCCGCTTTCGCCGGCGAGAACCTCGGAGTCGCCCACCGTGACTGCAGGCGCCAAGTCGGCTCGACGGATTGAGGCGGGCTTTCTCGACACATTTGAACGGTGTCATAAAAAACTGACAATAGCAATGTCATTTTGGCATGACATTCCGATCTGTGGAATCTGCCCGCCAAAGCGCCGCATGAGCAAGCAGATGGCTGGAAAGTGCTGAAATTCCCGATGCTTTGCGAAAGTTGCAGAGGTATCGTTGCGATCCTAGCGAGGCTCTCGGCTGACGGATGTGATGCTTGAAACCTCAGACGCGATGTCAGTTTGCGATCCCGCAGAAGCCATTCAGCCTTGTCCGACCTTGCCCAGACGAACCACTGATTCTGTTGCCGAGCATTTGGCGGCTATCAGGCAGCTCTATTACTGAGGCGGTGACACTACTATTGAAAGCTGCGGTGCGGATTGGATAAAGATCCGTGGCTCGCTTTTTGATTTGGGAAACCTGATTTTGGAACTCACCGTTACCAATCTTCCTGACGTCCATATTCTCAGGCCTCGCCGGTTTGGCGATGCGCGTGGATGGTTCTCCGAGACTTGGAACGCAGCCCGCATGGCCGGGGCAGGGCTCACCCATGACTGGGTACAGGACAACCAATCGTTCTCGGCCACCAAGGGCACAGTGCGCGGGTTGCACTATCAGGCGCCGCCCTCGGCCCAGGCCAAGCTGGTCCGTGTTGTTGCAGGCGCCGTACTGGATGTGGCTGTGGACGTGCGGAAGGGCTCGCCCCACTACGGGCAATGGGTTGCCGAAGAACTTACCGCCGAGAACGGGGCCCAGCTTTTGATTCCTCGCGGCTTCCTGCACGGGTTTGTGACGCTGACGGACAATGCTCAGGTGCTCTACAAGGTCGACGCGCCCTACGATGCCGCCACAGACGGTGCCGTGCGCTTCGACGACCCGGATCTTGGGGTGAATTGGGGCATGGACGTCAGCACTTGCGTGTTGTCGGACAAGGACGCTGCCGCACCCCGGTTCGCCGACTGGGAAAGCCCGTTCACC
Organism: Paracoccaceae bacterium; assembly: GCA_045106875.1. Lineage (GTDB taxonomy): Bacteria > Pseudomonadota > Alphaproteobacteria > Rhodobacterales > Rhodobacteraceae > Thermohalobaculum. The sequence goes on from JBGCFK010000137.1 coordinate 4,272, forward strand.
TATGAGGCTGGATCATGAAAATTCTCGTCACCGGTGGCTGCGGCTTCATCGGGTCCGCCGTGGTGCGCCAGGCTATCGCTGCGGGCCACCGGGTCATCAATCTCGACGCGCTCACCTATGCCGCCAACCCGGCCAATGTGTCCTCGGTCGCGGACAACCCCGCCTATGCCTTCGAGCAGGCGGATATCTGCGACAGCGACGCGCTGACCCGGATCTTCGCCGCCCACACTCCGGACGCCGTCATGCACCTTGCCGCCGAGTCCCATGTGGACCGCTCGATCGACGGGCCGGGCGCCTTCATCCAGACCAATATCTTGGGCACGGCGGCGCTGTTGCAGGCTGCACGCAGCTATTGGGACGGGGCAGGGCGGCCCGATACGTTCCGCTTTCACCATGTCTCGACCGACGAGGTTTACGGCTCGCTGGGCGACACAGGCCTCTTCACGGAGGAGACCGCTTATGATCCGCGCTCGCCCTATTCGGCGTCCAAGGCGTCATCCGACCACCTGGTGCGCGCCTGGGGCGAGACCTATGGCCTGCCCATCGTGCTGACCAATTGCTCGAACAATTACGGCCCCTACCACTTCCCGGAAAAGCTGATCCCGGTGATCATCCTGCGCGCGCTCGCGGGCGAGCCGATCCCGGTTTACGGCAAGGACGATCACGTGCGTGATTGGCTTTATGTGGAGGATCATGCGACCGCGTTGCTCACCGTCCTGCAGAGGGGGCGGCTGGGCGAAACTTACAACATTGGCGGCAATGCCGAGGCGCAGAATATCGAGATCGTGCGTAAGGTCTGTGCTCTGCTGGATGCGCGCCAGCCGGAGGGCGCACCGCATGACCGGCTGATCAGTTTCGTGACGGACCGCCCGGGGCATGATTTTCGGTACGCGATTGATGCGTCGAAGATTAAGGACGAGCTCGGTTGGGAGCCAACAGTGACGTTGGACGAGGGCCTGGCGCGGACGGTGGACTGGTATCTTGAGAACCAGGATTGGTGGCAGGCTCTGCTGGACCGGGAAGGCGTTGGGCAGCGGTTGGGGGTAAAGGCGTGAAGCTGCTGGTCATCGGCAAAGTCGGGCAGCTCGGCACCGAACTGGCGCGGCAATGCCCGGCGGATTGGCATATGACCTCGCTGGACCTGCCCGAAATTGACCTGACCAAACCCGAGGATGCTGCAGCCCGGATCAGCGATACCGAAGCGGATCTGGTGATCAACGCCACCGCCTACACCGCCGAGGACAAGGCCGAGGAAGAGGAAGCGCTTGCCCGCGCTGTCAACGCAGACGCCCCCGGTGCCATGGCGCGCGCTGCAGCGGCGCGAGGGATCCCGTTCCTGCATGTCTCGACGGATTACGTCTATGACGGCTTGGGAGAGGTAGCCTTCCGGCCAGATGCGCCGACAGGGCCGCTCAACGTCTATGGCAGGACAAAGCTCGCGGGCGACGAGGCCGTTATGACGGCGGGCGGCGCCCATGCAGTCCTGCGCACCTCCTGGGTGTTCTCGGCCCATGGCGGCAACTTCGTCAAAACCATGCTGCGGCTGGGTAAGGAGCGCGAGAAGCTCACTATCGTGGCGGATCAGATCGGCGGTCCAACAGCCGCGGGCGATATTGCCGGGGCGCTTCTGACCATGGCGCGCGCCTTTGGTGAGGGCCAAGGGGCATCGAATGGCGGACAAAGCGGGATCTATCACTTTTCCGGCGCACCCGATGTCTCATGGGCCGATTTCGCCCGCGAGATCTTCGCTCAGGCCAAGGTCTCCTGCACTGTCGAGGACATCCCGACCACAGCCTATCCCACACCCGCCGCAAGGCCGCTGAATTCGCGGCTTGATTGCGCGACGACCGAAATGGCATTCGGGATCGCGCGCCCCGACTGGCGCCAAAGCCTCGCGGCAGTACTTAAGGAGCTTGGCGAGATATGACACGCAAGGGTATCATCCTGGCTGGTGGGTCCGGCACACGCCTCTACCCGATCACCATGGCCGTCTCGAAGCAGCTGCTGCCGCTTTATGACAAGCCGATGATCTACTATCCGCTGAGCGTTCTGATGCTGGCCGGGATCCGCGAGATCGCGATCATCACCACGCCCGAGGATCAGGCACAGTTCCAGCGGCTGCTGGTTGATGGCACGCAGTTCGGATTGCAGCTGGAATGGATTGTGCAGCCCTCGCCGGACGGGCTGGCGCAGGCTTATATTCTGGCTGAGGAGTTTCTGGCAGGCGCGCCCTCTGCCATGATCCTGGGCGATAATGTCTATTATGGGCACGGATTGCCCGAGCTGCTGGCCTCGGCGGATGCACGCACGTTGGGCGGGACTGTTTTTGGCTACCGGGTCGTGGATCCCGAGCGCTACGGCGTCGTTGACTTCGATGCGGACGGCAAGGCCCTCAGCGTCGAGGAGAAACCCGCAGCGCCGAAATCCAATTACGCTGTGACGGGGCTCTACTTCTTTGACGGCAATGCGCCCGAGGTCGCGCGCGGCATCACGCCGTCCGCGCGGGGCGAGTTGGAGATCACGTCTGTGGTCAGCCATTACCTCGAAGCAGGGCAGCTCTCGGTCGAGATGATGGGCCGTGGCTATGCCTGGCTGGATACCGGAACGCATGAAAGCCTGATGGAGGCTGGAGAATTCGTGCGCGTGCTGGAGAACCGCCAGGGCTTGAAAGCGGGATGTCCGGAGGAGATCGCGTACCGCATGGGGTTCATTGACCGGGACCACCTGCTGGCGCTTGCGGGGCCCATGATGAAAACAGGGTATGGACGCTATTTGGCGGCGGTCGCGGGGGAATAGCATACGGTACTGAAAGCGACATCCGGACACTGTCTACCGGCTTCGCCTGTTGAAAAGCGGTCAGGGCTGACTGGTCTTTGCATCGAAGTTTGACCCACCTCCGGGATTGAATAGCCCGTCGAGCGAGACGCGATCAAAAAGTGAGCTCGGTCGTGCTTTTTGTTTTTCAGGTGGTTTGTTCAAGCAGCCTAGGCCTGCTGGCGGCTAGTAAGCCTCTGCGATTGTGAGAAGCGATTGGAAGTGGGTGAGCGTCCATTGAACGCGACCTCACGTGCCGGGATTCAGGCGGATAGTGTTTATCAACGATAGTGGGAGGGGCGGGGCTCCGGCTTCAACCAGCATCGCAATGCGCCATACTGCAGTTGTCGAAATCTACTAGCCTCAATTGTTCATGAGGCAGCGTGATCTTGCTGGCGATCGTGGTGTAACAGCTTGATATCGTTTATGGATTTGTGGCGAACCAAAGCCACGCACGACGCAACCGAGTTCCTCGCCCGCCATGACCGAAGATACACCCGTTCTCCCCGATCTGTCACCCGTTTGCGGGCTTGACGTTCATGCTCGTTTTGACGGCGGGCGGATGTCGTCGAATGGCGGCGCGTTGTTGTTGCGCGAAGCCAGTCGCGGCCCGGGACTGGCCGGGATGCTGGCGTCCTGTATCGAGGACAGGCGCGGTCCGGCGAAGACGGTGCACAGTTACGCCTCGATGATGCAGACCCGCATGGTTGCCATCGCGTGCGGTCACGAAGACTGCGATGACATGGACATTTTGCGTCACGACCCAATCTTGAAGATGGCCTGTGAGAAGGCTCCGGATGCGGCAGTGGGGCTGGCCTCGCAGCCTACCTTGTCGCGGCTGGAGAATACCGTCGGCTGGCGGGCGCTGGTGCGCATGGGCGTAAAGATGATCGACGCGTTCTGCGCCAGCTTCACGCGCGTGCCGCGTCAAATCGTGCTGGATATCGACGACACGAGAGACCTCACCCATGGCGCACAGCAGCTCAGCCTCTTCAACACCCATGCTGGGGGATACTGTTTCCCCCTGCCCGGCAGCGGTTTGCCCTTGCAAACCGTGAGAGGAGGCCGATCCTGATCTTTGAAGCGGCGACGCAGAAGCCGGTGGCAGCGATTCTGCGCCCCGGCAAGCGCCCGTCCGGCAAGGAGGCCGCCCAGGTGCTGCGCCATGTCGTGCGCTGCATCCGTGCGCACTGGCCGCGCGTTGCAATCACCGTCCGCGGCGATGCCCATTACGGCACGCCCGAGGTCATGGACGTGCTGGAGGTCATGGACTGCCTCTACATCTTCGGTCTCTCCGGCAACAAGCGTCTCGCCGGGATTAGCGCCCCCTGGCGCGATGACGTGGCGACCCGGCGCGCCCTTGGCGGCAAGGACAAGGTCAGACGGTTCTTCCAGGCACAGTACGCGGCCAGAAGCTGGCGATGCGACCGCCGCGTGATCGCTCGGGTCGAGGCCACCACGCTTGGCTCGGATGTCCGCTTCATTGTCACCAACATCACAGGTTCCAGGGCGAAGCACCTCTACGAGAAGGTCTATTGCGCTCGCGGACGCATGGAGAACCTGATCAAGGAGCACAAACTCTATCTTAAGTCGGACCGGACCTCATGCCACCGTTGGCAGGCAAACCAGTTCAGTCTGATCCTTCACACGGCCGCCTACTGGCTCATGCTTCGCCTGCGCAACGCCGTGCCGAAGAAGTCCCAATGGCGTCGTGCTACCTTCGAGACCATCCGCAACACTTTCATCAAGA
>JBGCFK010000138.1:0-3057 GCA_045106875.1 Paracoccaceae bacterium
CGTCAATGACTCGGACCTGATCGGTACGCACTCACGGTTGCAACTGGCCTATAACCTGACGGAACAGATGACCGGTGATTGGTCAGCGACAACTTCGCCGACCCTTGATCTCGAAGATTTCATGGGCATTCAGTTTACGACGGGGCCTGACGGTAACCTGTACCAGTTGCCTGACCAGCAGTTTGCCAACCTTTACTGGTTCCGCAAGGACTGGTTCGATAACGAAGACAACAAGGCGGCGTTCAAAGAGAAATACGGCTATGACCTGGGTGTTCCGGTCAACTGGTCGGCTTATGAGGACATTGCCGAGTTCTTCACCGAAGATGTTCAGGAAGTCGAAGGTGTCCGCATCTACGGTCACATGGACTATGGTAAGCGTGCACCTGACCTTGGTTGGCGCATGACGGACGCCTGGCTATCGATGGCGGGTGCCGGTGACGTCGGTGAGCCAAATGGCATTCCGGTCGATGAGTGGGGCATCCGGATGGAAGCCGGAACCTGCAACCCTGTTGGCGCAAGCGTCACTCGTGGCGGTGCTGCAAACGGTCCGGCTGCGGTATATGCGATCCGCAAATGGGACGAGTGGCTGCGGCAGTATGCTCCTCCAGGCGCTGCGTCCTATGACTTCTACCAGTCACTGCCTGCTCTGAGCCAAGGTAACGTGGCCCAGCAGATTTTCTGGTACACCGCTTTCACCGCAGACATGGTGAAGCCGCAGTCCGAGGGCAATAACACTGTCGATGGAGAAGGAACGCCGCTATGGCGCATGGCGCCTTCGCCGCATGGCCCATACTGGACCGAAGGCCAAAAGGTCGGTTATCAGGATGTGGGATCATGGACTTTCCTCAAGTCGACACCGTCCGAGCGCGCACAAGCCGCATGGCTTTATGCTCAGTTCGTGACATCGAAGACCGTCGACGTGAAGAAGAGCCACGTTGGTCTGACCTTCATCCGCGACAGCTCGGTCAACCATGAGAGCTTCACGGAACGTGCACCCAAGCTGGGTGGTCTGGTCGAATTCTATCGCTCGCCTGATCGCGTTGCATGGTCGCCAACCGGCATCAACGTACCTGACTATCCGAAGCTGGCCCAAATCTGGTGGCAGCAAATCGGTGACGTGAATTCGGGTGCCTTCACGCCGCAGGAAGCCATGGACCGTCTTGCAGAAGAGATGGACATCACCATGGCCCGCATGCAGACCGCTGATGAGGGGGCTGGTATCTACGGTGGCTGCGGCCCACGTCTCAATGAAGAGCGTGACGCTGAGTATTGGCTGAGCCAGCCAGGGTCGCCAAAGGCCAAGCTCGATAACGAGAAGCCTCAAGGCGAAACCGTCAATTATGACGAACTTGTCGCTCGCTGGAACCCGTAAGCGACCAGCTAGAAATAGGCCGCCGGTTCGTGCGGCGGCCTCTCCCCTGACGAATACCGGATCCGGGCGTTGTCCCGGCGGTTTTGGGAATACCTATCGATGATTGAGCTTCAGAACGTGACAAAGCGTGTCGGCACTGTCACGCACATCAAACCGACCAGTCTGAAACTGGCAGCCGGTCACTTTAACGTGCTTCTGGGTGCCACGGGTTCCGGCAAGACGTCGCTTATCAAGCTGATGGCAGGCCTTGATCCCATGGCGAGCGGTCGCATTCTGATGGATGGTGAGGATGTCACACGGCTAAACACGCAGAAGCGACGGATCAGCCTCGTCCACCAGTTCTTCGTGAATTATCCCCATATGAACGTTTTTGAAAACATTGCTTCTCCGCTCCGCGTTGCAGGTTTGCCGGCGAGCGAGATTGAAGGTCGAGTGGAAGAAGCGGCTGACCTGTTACAGTTGCGACCGATGTTGATGCGCAAGCCTCATGAGTTGTCGGGCGGGCAGCAGCAGCGTACCGCACTTGCGCGGGCCATAGCCAAGGATAGTCGCGCCGTTTTCCTCGACGAACCCCTTGCGAATCTGGACTACAAGCTGCGCGAAGAGCTGCGCGAACAATTGCCCGAGCTTTTTGCGGGTCGCGGCGCCGTTGTTGTCTATGCAACGTCAGAAGCCGAGGAGGCGCTGATGCTTGGCGGGTATACGGGGCTCATGGATGATGGCGTTGTCACGCAGTTTGGCAAAACGTCGGAGATCTACCGCCAACCCGCGAACCTTACGGCCGCACGCGTCTTTTCTGACCCGCCTATCAATGCAGCAGAAGTCACAAAATCGGGTTTCGAAGCAGCCTTGAACAATGGCGTGCGCTGGGCGTTGGACGGGGATGCGGCGTCTCTTCCTGACGGGAGTTACACCGTCGCCGTGCGTCCTCACCGTGTGCTTCCTCATAGGACCAGTGATCGCGACGTCGAACTGACCGGCCATATTCTTGTGACAGAATTGTCAGGATCGGATTCGAGCGCGCATTTCAAACTCGGAGAAGCAGATTGGGTGTCATTGTCCTCGGGCGTGCATCCGTACAAGGTTGGTGAAGATCATTCTTTCTTTATGGACCCGAAGCATTGCCGGTACTTTGGCGCAGACGGAACGAGGGTCGCATAAATGGCTGAAATCAAGCTCTCGCACCTTCGACATAGCTATGACCCCAATCCCACAGGTCCGGACGACTACGCGCTTAAAGAGATTGACGTCACGTGGCGCGATGGGGGAGCCTATGCGCTTCTTGGGCCGTCAGGTTGCGGGAAGTCGACACTGCTCAACATTATCTCCGGTCTTTTAACCCCGTCAGAGGGCAACGTCCTGTTCGGGGATCAGGATGTCACAACACTGGCGCCGAATGAACGCAACATTGCACAGGTGTTCCAGTTTCCGGTGATTTACGACACCATGACGGTGCGCCAGAACCTCGCCTTCCCACTTAAAAATCGCGGTGTCGACCCGAACATAATTGAAACGCGCGTGGCAGAGATTGCCGAGATGCTGGAAGTAACCGATTTGCTGGACATTCGGGCATCGGGTTTGACTCCTGACAACAAACAGAAGATTTCGATGGGGCGCGGGCTTGTCCGAGACGACGTAAATGTCGTGATGTTCGATGAGCCTCTGACGGTGATTGACCCACATCT
>JBGCFK010000139.1:0-6354 GCA_045106875.1 Paracoccaceae bacterium
GCTCTTCCGATCTAAGACCTTCCGGAAGATGTAGACCGCAAGGTTGTCGATCTCCATGCACCACGAAATGGCGGAAACCCGCATGACGTGCGATTTTCCGCCTCCGGCTGCGCCCCCGTATAGTATCTCCGTGGCTGGCGACATGTAGGCCGAAATCTGCTTTTTGTGCAGACCCATTTTAACCTTGTGATCCTGCTCCCCCTGATCCTGCATCTACGGCGCCTCGGGCTCGGGCTCGACGTCCTTGTCGAACAGCACAAGGGTGGGCATGTTCAGCGCGGCGCCGCCCTTCCCGGTTACTTCCTGCTTGCGCGAGAAGGTTTGGAACTGGCGGGCCAGCATGTCGACCGCCCACTTCTTGTCGTGTAGCTGCACCTCGATCCCGTGCGTGCCGTTCTTCACGGTCTTGATCACGCGCCCGGTGCTCGTGCGCTCCAGCACCTCCAGCGCTTCCTCGTCCTGGCGGAGGATCATCTGGTTGCCGACGAGCTGCACGATGTCGAACAAGTTGAAGTCCACGATCTCCACCAAGCGTGACGTCAGCTCGTCCTCCGTCATGCCCACCTGAGACTCGAACAGGTCGGCAATCACGTCGGCCACCTCAGCACGCCGAGAGAACGCCTTGGCGCGCGTCTTGGATGTCACGTCGGGGTGGCTGATGCCCAAGCCCTCAAGATGGCCATACACCAGCGCGCAGTCGCGCCCGAACCGCACAAATGCGTCGGCGAACAGCCTCACAAATGAATCGTGGCTGAGCTGGATAGGTTTAGGGTCGGTCATCGAGCCTCCGGAGGATTTCACGAAGCAGTTCGGTGTTCTCACCAAGGCGTCGCTCCACGTCGCTGAACCGCTGATTGGACAGCTGCTCGAGTCGGTTAACCTCGCGTTGGTATCCGCGCTCCACGGAATTGATCTCGGTTCGAATGGCGGCACGGTCGATGGCCGCCGTGGCGTTCGTGCCCTCCAGACGCATCACGAAAACAGTCACCGCGACCACACCCGTCACCACCGTGATGACGTTGCCCAGACTGATAGAGCCTGAGAAGAATGGTTTGCGTTGGTGACTTTCGGTCATCGGACTGATCCTTGAGTGAAGTGGGAGAACAGGTTGCGCACATGGACACCAATTCGCACGCCTGCCCACATGGACCACGCGAGAACCGAGTTGACCTTCAGGACCAACATTGCGTCGTAGAACATGTCGTCCACCTGCCGGCGTGACAGGCCACGCGGATCGCGACACATATCATCGTGCAAAACGGCGGCCTTGGCGTACCGGCCGAACGGCGGCGCGATGCCCCAGAAGATACGAGGCACAGAGGCGAAGTCCGTCTCAGCGCCTTCAGGCACCCAGTAGGTGTTCCCAGCCTCGTCGTAGTAAGCAAACGACTCAAGGAGCCGGGCAGTTGTCCGACCCGCCGACTCTTTCGACAGAACCTCTACGCGCAATGGTGTGGTGAAGCTGCTCATGCCCCCTCCATCTGCGCGATAGCGGCAAACGCCTGCGCCTCCATCGCGTCGAGGGCGTCACGCACCTCGGCTTCGGTCGTGGCGGCGCGCACCATCTCGCGGGCCCTGCCTTTCAGTCCGTCCGCCAGCCCGATCAGGTGCTTAAACTGCGTCGCCTTTTCGATGATCTCCTGCGAGAACGCTACCGGGTCCACGCCACGCAACGTCGCCGCCGTCACGATCAGCGCCGCATCATCGGGCTCGGGCGTGCCGCCCAAGTATGCCGTCGCGGCGTTGCGCTTCTCAGGCCACGTATCTCGATCCTCCGCGGAGGCGTTTCCTGTCAATTCGTTCATCAGTTGGGAAAATGCCTGATCAACAGCCTCAAGGCCGTTGTGAATGGCAACATCAAGGCTCATGGCTGCACCTCCAGGATCATGTTTCCATACCAGTAACGAGTGCTGCTCTTGCTGGTGACGGGCCGGAAAGCCGGGATCAGAACGCCAGTCGCGGGCGCCACGAAGTCCACGTCGATCTCCACAAGGGACTGATCACGCGAGTCGTTGCTGGTGCCGCGCAGGGCGTAGTTTCCTGCCACCGCAAGCGAGAGGGCTGTCTCGCCATTCGAATCCCAGCCCGCGTTCCACGGCCCATGCCGGAACGTGAAGTCGTAATCCATGGACTCGATGTCATTTGAGTTGGTGCGGCCCGCCATAATGATCTTCGTGACGCGCGTGCCGGCAGTCAGCAGAAAGCCAGAGGACGCCCAGCTCAGCGAGGGCTTGGATGAAGCGCCGAGATACTGCTGGTAGACGGCATAGTTGCCGCCGTAGCTGCTGTTCGCGCCACGCCACTGGCCCTCGCGCAGAAGGACGCGCAGGGATTGATGCAGCTGCTGCGCTCCGGAGCCACCGATGATGCCAGCGCTTTCTCTCACCAAAACCTGGGCGAACTCACTGATCGGAAGGTCTTGGCTATCCCCATCGGCAGAAAAGGTTTCCACGTAACGCGCCATCAGCTTACGCCCTCCGCCTCAAGAACAAGTTGGTAAATTGCGGCTTCCGTGGGCACAGCGCCTGAGCTTGCAAACAGAACTCGGACGGTGTGCGTGCCAGCAGCAAGGGGTACGACGGACGCCATCACCACGGGCAGGCGCTGATCGGTGCCTGTGGCAGACGTACCGCCATCAACAGTCGCTAGAGTCGGACCAGCTCCGCCTGCAGCGTCTTTGGGCTCAAGCCGAACTTCCGACACAACCGCACCGTCGACCTCCAGCTCCGCCACAAAGTCATTCGCCTGACTGTCATTGGAGACCGTCATATAGGCTTTGATCGTGAAGTCCTTGGTCCAAGCGTTCGTAAAGTTCAGGGTCGTCGGATGAGGATCGAGGACCGGCCCACCGTTGTTAACGACACCAGCCGTGGACTGGACGGCAAAACGCTCATGCGCACCAAACAAGTCTGCCAGCTCTTGCGCGGTCAGGACATAGTAAGTCCCGGCACTCCCATCTGTTGGAGTGCCGCCGCGATTGACGGGCAGGAAATCAGTGAGCAGAGCGGCCATTTACGGAGCCACTGCTGCCGACATCCATGCGGTCTTCTGGACCACGGTGTTCGCGCCGCCCGCCGTCGTCAGGGTGAGCGTGCCACCGGCTTGGTTGTCTGTCAGCGCGTTGATGAAGCCGGAGATGTCGAGCGTGAAATCGGGCGTGCCACCATCGTTGTCGGAGAAGGTGATCACACCAGCCGCGATCGAGGCGCCTGTGACGTAGATGTCCGTGGTTAGGGCCGACAGGTCGATGTTCGTGGCGGCACCGTCTTCGTCCGTGAACGTGAGCGTCGTCGTGCCCGCGTTGTAGGCGAGCGTGGTCGTCGTCTCGTTGGCCTGAATGACCGCCTGATTCATGAAGGCGCCGCCATCGGTGCCCGCCGTGATGATGTTGCCCGCGTCAGCCGAGACCTCGACAATCAGCGCGAGAACGTTGGCGATCGTGTCAACGTAGTAGGTGCCGGACGATCCGTCTGCGGGTGTGCCGCCGCGGTTGACGGAGATGTAGTCTGTGGTTTGGACGGCCATTGCTTTACCTCAAGGAACGATTTGATTTTGCATGAAACGGGTGCGGTCGCCCCCGCGTTGAATGGGTCGCCAATTCGCGCCTTCCAGCGCAAAGAGATACGTGTCGCCAGCGACGACCGTGAAGGACACGCCGCCGTTGATCGTGAGAGTCGCTGCTGCCACCGATACGGTGACACTGGCGTTGTCGGCGGTGATCAGGATCGCGTCGTCCTGTGACGCACCCAAGCCGGGGATCATACAGGTGCCGCCCGACTTCATTAGGATGCGGTCGTTGGCGATCGCCGTGGTGCTGCCATAGGACACCTTCGTGTATTCCGAGACGTTGATGCGGGCGAGCTTGTGCAGCCCATCAGCACCCGTGGACAGGATGTTATCGGCGTCGGTGGACGGTGCCTGGGCGGCATGGCGGTGATCGGAGCGCGCAGCGGCATTGGCTGTCCCGCCGTCGCCCACCGCGTCGGTGGCAGCTGTCAGGGCGGCTGCGAACGGCACAGTCGCGTAGACCTTACCGTCCGTGCCTGTGGTGACGATATTGAGCGCGTCCGCGGATACGGCGACGGACAGGGCCGTGGCGGAGCCGTCACCGTCGAGGGTGGCATCCGTCGACACGGGCAGCAAGCTAGCCACGGGGACGCTGAAACTCGAAGCGTCGGACATCGTGAAATCGATGGCCTGCGTGCCCGCATTATAAGTGCCCGACGTCACACGGACGTCTCCCACGATTGACGCTAGGTCTACCGTAAAGGAGCCGCCTGTCACTACCGTGATGGTCAGGATCGTCCCCGCGAGCGAAACCCCGGAGATATCTCCGCCTTCGTCAGGGATCAGATCGTCAGAAAGGAGGTTTTCGCAAACCATCTGTTCCCTCAGTGGAGCAAGAAATCTACCTTATCTAGTATCTTGAAATATCTAATATGGTCAAGGGCTATCGAACTTGCCGCTTGCCGTGGCAAAAACAGGAACTACCCTGCAATCAAGGGACAGGGCGCTATTATGGACTGGGGCAAGAGGATCAAGAGCCTGCGCGTGACGCATGGCCTGACACAAAAAGAGCTGGCCTGGCAGCTGGGTGTGGACACAACCACCGTAAGCCGGTGGGAGCGAAACCTAGTAGAGCCGCAGCCGCAGATTAGGCGCACGATCGAGCGGGACTTCGAGTTGCGCTTCATGTCGATGGACTCGCTGCGCTCGATACTCGACATGCAGTCCAACGGCGGCAGCATCATCGACTATCAGACCAAGAAGTTCCTCTACTCCAACGCGCCCGCGAAGGAGGCATTTCTCGGCCTCGGGCTATCCCAAATCGAGGGCATGAACGAGCGCGATGTCTTCCTCACCATGCCCGGAAATGAGGGCAACAGCTCAGGCGTGGATTCGTACTCTGAAATCTACGAAAAGCTGGGTGGCACGTACCTGCATGACGGTGGAGTCGTGCAGGTCACAGTGACCAAGTTTCGATCAGACCAAGGAGAGGTCTTGCTGGCCCGAGCCGAGCGCGTTGTGCTGGGGCACGATCCCTACAAGATCGACGGACGGTGAAAGGCCGGGCCCGAAGGCCCGACCCGATGAATTATTGGATCACCTGGATCAGCATCACGACGTTGCTAAAGTTGGCGAATCCCGTCCCATTGCTGCGCGAGAAGATGTCAATATCCTCAGCAGCGCCGCCCGTGGTGAGGATGTAGCGCCGCTCATTATCCGAGGCGGTGAGCCCGGTGCCGGTTGTCAGGTAAGGCGTCAGATCGGTCGCGGTGGTGACATTGTGCACTTGAGCAAGGCCGCCGTTGGTTGCGGCACTAATGCTGTAGTTGAGCGTGATCTGGAAGGTCGTGTTCGCGGGGAGGCGAATGTCGTTACCAACCTGCGTCACGGCCCCACTGACAGAGTCAATCGTGTTGTCGACCGTCGCATTGGTCCCATTTGGACTCTCGTCGGACCACTCCACAACACCGCTGGAGCCCGTGATGCCCGCATTCGCGATCACGTCATTCACGAGCGTCACGACGCCTGCGCTGTCCACATGGTAGACCTTGGTTGGATCATCAGTCGCCGTGTCAGAAGCTGTGTAGTAAACCAAGCGGCTGACCACGGTGTTGGCCGTTGCCCAAGCCTGAATCTCAGCCACAGTCGGCTCGGAAGCGGTCGCCGGCGCCACCGCAGTGTTGGTCGCGTGCAGACGAGTCTGGCCGGTGGAGGCATAGAGCTTCGCATCTGTGCCCTTGACCAGCGTGTTATTCGCATCCGCCGAGATCAGGTCGTCGGGGTCCAACATGTGAAGACCGTCAGCACCCGCCTTCAGCAGCTGTTCGGCATCAGCCGAAACCGCTTGAGCTGGATGCTGGTGGTCTTCGCGAGCCGCCTGAGCAACCACACCAACGGCACCCGTCGCATCCGATGCAGCCGGAGAAATCGCATCAGCGAACTCCGAAGGCTCTTGAATGCGGGTGATCGCGCCGAGGTCATCAATGAACCACACATAGGTGTTCGGATCAGCCACCACATCGGTGCCCGTGTAGCGAACGAAGACGTCGCGTGTCGCGCCACCGCCAGCGGCGGCAAGTGCCTCGGCGTCGGTGGGCGAACCCGCCGTGGCCGGAGCCGTCCCGGTGTTGGTGATGAACACGATGTTCGAGCCGCCATAAAAGTGGAGGCCATCCGTGCCGACAGACAGCTGGTTTACCGCATCAGCGGAAATGCCTTGGGCCGGGTGCTTGTGGTCCTCGCGGGCGTACTCATCAGAGACGCCAATTGCGCCCACGGCGTCGTCAGCCGCTGGGGAGATTGCGTCTGCCGCCACACGGGGGAGCAGTGGGGCAAGGTCAACGTCAA
>JBGCFK010000014.1:0-3021 GCA_045106875.1 Paracoccaceae bacterium
ATACGGTGCCGCGCAACGAACCGACGACCGCGCCAGAGCGCAAATCTCCATAGCGCCAAGTTCGAACCAAAGCTCACAAACCCATGCGATTTCGTGCCTGAGCGCTTCGCGGACCCCACAAGCGGTCTCGCATTCTCTCAACCCATGCGACCGGCGTCCAAGAAAACTGCATCGGACCGACATTCGCGGCAACGCAGCAGAGATCAGAAGTTAGAGCTGGTCTTCCAATCCTACCGCGTATCCGCCACGCCGCCAGTCCCGGTTGCCAGCGGCTCTTCTTCCACTGCATCCACCGATCGGCGCGCAGCGGCCCCTACCGCTTTCATCTCGTCCTCGGACAGCGGGTCTTTCTTGTCCTCGATCCCCGGTATCCGCACCGTCACTTCGCGGTGGGCGAACTTGATGCCCTCGGCCTCGAAGAGTTCGCGGATCTCGGCGAAGATGCGTTTCCTCAATACCCATTGTTCGCCCGGGTGGGTCATGAATTTCATGCGCACGATCATGGCGCTGTCGTCCATGTGGATGACGCCCTGGGATTTCAGCGGCTGAATGAACTTGTCTCCGATCTCCGGGTCCTCGAGCAGGCTGAGCCCAAGCTTCTTGATCAGCTTGCGGACCCTCTCGACATCCGTGTCGTAAGTCAGCCGGAGGGGCAGTTTCATCATCACCCAGTCGCGCGAGTAGTTCGTGAGGTACTGAAGGTCGCCAAAGGGGATCGTGTGCAGCATGCCGAGGTGGTGGCGGAGCTGGAAGGATCGGAGCGAGATCTTCTCTACCGTGCCTTTCACATCGCCCACGTCAATGTACTCGCCCTTGCGGAAGGCGTCATCCATCAGGAAGAACGCGCCCGAGAGGATGTCCCGCACGAGGGTCTGGCTGCCGAACCCGATCGCCAGTCCGACAATACCCGCACCCGCAAATAGCGGCGCGACGTTCACGCCAAGTTCGGTGGCCAGAACCAGCAAGACGGCAACCACGATCACGATCAGCACAAAATTGCGCACAAGGGGCAGAAGCGTGGCGATGCGCGTAGCGCCTGCCCCGCCGCCCTCGCCTTCTACAATGGCGCCTTCCTCGGGCTCGTCCCCGACCTCGTCGCGGATCCGCGCATCAATCCAGATGCGCACGGCGTGGAAGATAATGTAACCGACAAAAATCGTGTCGATCAGGTCTTCCGCGATCCTGAGCACGGTGACTTCCTCGAACACTCTCGGGCCGCCCCAGAACCTGATCAATGCGTACATCACGGCACTCACGGCGAAGATCGATGCGGTGCGGCGCGCCAGATCTTCCATGGTCTGCATGCCAGGACGGCGACGGGCGAAGATGCCGAGGTTGCGATCGGGCTCTCGTTTGGAAACGCCTCCGCTTTCCTCATCTCCATCGCCGTCGACATCCGCGGCATCGCCTGCTGCGGCCATGATGTCGGACTTCAGTTGTGTGTCTGCGGCGGCTTCTTCGGCTGCACGCTCGGCTTCCATTGCCGCGTTGATCGCGTCGATCTCACGATTGCGGGCAAAAATGCGCTCGATGCAGTAGGATGCAAACGCATACACCAGCAGCCCGGCCATCAGGATCACATAGGGCACTGCAAGGCGGAACGGCCCCTGCTCGATCCCCATGATCAGACGGAAGCTCATATCAGCCCAGGTGAACGTCAAGTACAGGAGAACCGCAGGAACCCAAAGGGTGGACGCAAGCAATGCAGGCCAACTCGCCTCTTCTCGCGATTTTCCTGCGAGCAGAATGCCGGTGATTGTCGGCATGTGCACTCTGATCATCGCGGCAACCAGGATAATCGTCACAAGCGACAACAGAATGATGATCGCGTTGTGCATCTCTACCGCCAGACCCAATGCCTGCATCCAGTAGCAAAATGCCATCGACACGATGCCAAAGACCGACGTCAGCGAAAGCCAGCGGTAGAGGCTGCGGGCAGCCTCGTCCTCGATCACAGGCAGACGATACTCCGACAGATACGGAGCCACCGTCATCCGCCAAAGCGTGTCCACCATCAAGACCAGGCCATAGGCCGCAAAGACGATGATCACTGTAAGTGTCGTGGCCTCGTGTTCCTGATAAAAGACCAGCCCAACGGCCGTGGCCACCGAAAGAGTGATGATCACGGATATGAACGTCAGGGCGACGCGATATGCCAGAATGGGGAGCTTGCCCACATAACCCTGCGGCAAGCCGCGTTGTGCGGCCACCATCCAGCGCCGGGCGAAGTACACGTTGTACAAAGCAGTGACTGCCCGTCCGACAACCAGAAGAAGTCCGGCAAAGAAGGCGATGCCCATGAAATAACTTGGGGCGCCTGTTGGGCTGGCTGCAGCGAGGGCTGTCCTGATGTCCTGAAGGGCGCGTGGCATCTCCCGAAACATGTCGCTGAGACGGCTCCGAAACACCGAGACGGCTTGCCGGGTTGCATCCAGGACCGGATCAGGCAAGGATTCGGCGACGCGGCCATAGTCAGCAGCCGTCGGCCCGGACTGCGGATCCGATCGGGCGCCAAGCTGCGGTGCAGGCAATGGCGCGGCCGGGCGGGATTGCTGAGGTGACGCAGCCTCGCGATTGCCAAGCAACTGATCATACAATTGCGCCTGCGCTCCCGCAGGGACTGCATGAAGCAGGGCGAGAACACTCAGCATGCCCACCCAGCCCACGACTGCACTCATCAGTCGGCCGATCTTCATGTCAGCTCCCCTCTCCCTTTCGGGGGTACGTGCATCCAGAAATAATTATGCCCTGCGTTGACGCGCCAGCACAACCGCTCAAGTAGCGGGTGCAGGCTTTCGGTGCAAACTTCGCAAGGCCAAGGTCACATTTGCAGCGCAAGTCTTGTGCACAGACGTCATCTGGTGCAGGGAACAGTTTGGGGTCCCGGGGAAGGCTATGGACGGACTATCACAACAGCACGGCGAGACGCGTGCCTTGCTCTACAGTCACGATACATTCGGGCTGGGGCATTTGCGGCGCTCGCGCACCATCGCAACTGCGCTCACCGCGGCGGATCCAGGG
>JBGCFK010000140.1:0-5895 GCA_045106875.1 Paracoccaceae bacterium
TAGGGACGTCTTTCTGACGTGACTTGGGGGACCAGTATTGCGGACTGCTCAGGCGCATAGTGCTCGCGAAACTGGTGCGGCCGTGCTGCGAGCGCCTGTCCTGCCGCATCCTCCATGTCAAATCGTGCATCGCGAGTCGCATTAACCTTATTCGCTATGCCTTCTATGCGCATGGCTTGCTTCAGCTTATCGTCATCAATCCAGAGGCAATAACGCTCGATGCCTTTGACCACCTCCTGCGAGCCCATAAAGCGGCGGACGAATGGCTCTGCGTCGGGGTCTTCGTCAATCAGGGCATCTCGTTGCTCTCGGTTCATCAAGAGATTGCCGGCATCATAGGGCATGTTTCCGAAGGCCATCGCGGGGAGACCGAACGGGGAAAAACTTCGGCGATTGACTGCCACGTCCGGCATGTTGAGCAGGTAGTTGTTGATGTGTGACGCTGAAGTTGTTGTCTCACCATCGAAGATGAACTTCGCCGCGTTGCTCGCATTGCGGACGCCAACGACAACGCACATCACTGCAGCGTTGGCTGAGGCGTTGTTGCGCCATTTGAATGTTCGGTGCGCGAAGCCAATTTCCTTCCCTGCCGCCAAGATCAGAGACCAGATCGTCGAGGCGGCGTCACCTTGCGCGATCGAGTTTGTTGCCACCAGCGCAGCCTGCGCATTCCGCCTTTCGATGTAGCGACCGGCTTTGTAGAACCAGCCGACCACATAGTCGAAAGCCTTGTAGTTGACGCCAAGCTCGGCGAACACGGAATCCTTGTCTGCCTTGTGATGCGCTTCTTGCTGCGCCTTCCCCAAGAACGGCGGATTCCCCGCAATGTAGACCTCTTCATCCCCTTCAGGTGGTGGGCAGACCTCCTCCCAATCCACCCGCAGCGCGTTCCGGCACACCACGTTGCCGCCATCGCGCAGGGGCAGGGCCGGGGCGGCGTGGCCGAAGGTTTCGGCAAAGCGGGCATTGGCCTGATATTCGGCGATGAACAGGGCCAGCTTGGCGGTCTCGGCGCCGAAGTCGGTGATCTCGATACCATAGAAGCTGGTCAGCTTGATCTCGGAAAACATCTGCATCTGGGCCTTGCCCGTCAGCTCTCCGATCCGGCGCAGCACCCGCATCTCGCGTTCGCGCAGCTCGCGATAGGCGACCACCAGGAAGTTGCCCGATCCGCAAGCGGGGTCAAAGACACGGATGCGGCCCAGCCGCTCCAGCACCCGGCCCAGCCCCTTGGCACGGTCCCAGGTCTTCTCGATCTCGGCATCCAGCCCGTCCAGGAAAAGCGGCCCCAGCACCTTCAGGATGTTCGGCAGGCTGGTATAGTGCATACCCAGCTCGGCACGCTTCTCGGGGTCGGCCACCGACTGGATCATCGAGCCGAAGATGTCGGGGTTGATCAGCTTCCAGTTCAGCCCGCACGCATCCTGCAGATAGCGATAGGCGGTGCGGTCGAACACGGGGCACTCTATGGTCCCGGCAAACAGCCCGCCGTTCACATAAGGCAGCTCGGTCGTCCATTGCGGAAGATTGCCACGCGCATCTTTGGGCGTTGCCATCGCCGCGAAGGCCTGGCGGATTGCCACATGCGCCTCGACCCCGTCATTGCCTGCGTGGTCGAAGATCAGCCGCGAGAAGAGGTCGTCCGAGAAGATGCCCACATCCTCGGCGAACATGCAGAAGATCAACCGGGTCATCAGCTGGTTCAGGTCGTGACGGCGTTCTGGCGCCTTCCAGTCGGGATTCTTCTTCAGCAGGGCGTCATAGAGCTTGGCCAGTTTGCCCGAGGCCTTGATGTCGACCTCGTTCTCCTCCGCCGCTTTGTAGCGCGACATCCCTGCGGCGGGCAGGAAGAAGCCGAAGTGTTGGTGGAACTCGTTGAACTTGCAGTGCAGCGTGTCGCCCGAGGCGAGGTGCTCGGCGGAGAGATCCTCGCCATCGGTGGCCAACAGGATCGCGGGTTTGTGCTTCTCGGTCTTCTTGTCGGACCGGGCCATCTTCAGTCCAGTCTCGACGCCGCCCGGTTCGGTGGGAAGGATGTAGAACTTCTTGTTCATCAGCACGCCGGGCAGCTTGGCCTTGTTCAGCGTGCCGCGCAGCCGGGACACGGTCGCCTGCGCGTTCCCTGTGGCTTGGGCAAAGGCATATGGGAACTCTGCCGCATCATACGGCGCGGTTGCGATGTCCTCCAGGGCGTCAGCGATCTCGGTGGGGTTCATCATGACTCGCGGTACTTGTACGGTGGGCGCGTTGGAAGTGCACGCACGATTGGTTTGCTCCGTTGAACGGCGATTGCGCTGGGGAGGCGTGCGGCCCGGGCGATGCCCAGAAACTTGGGTGTGGTAGTCATTAATTCCCCCCAGAAACGAAATACGTACGTTAACGATATTGTAGAAGTTATTGCAGTTGCAAGCAGATCGGCGCCGAAACTGTCGCTGCAGGGCGCCATGCGTACCTTGCAACGAAGTCGCTCAAGGTACTCTGGAGAGGGACCGCAAGCCGAGGGGTTCGCGGAGCCACGGTGGTCAAGAGAATTTCGGCAAGTTCAACACTTTCTCCATGTTTTTTATTTTTAAGCCCATGTTTTTGCGGGGTTTCATTTGCGTGCGGATGAGATGTTTTTTTCAGGCCCAGAAGCCAATGTCTGAAACTCCATTGGCCGCATTAAGTCGCTGAATCTTCGAACAGAATCCTATGTGGCAATAGAAACCAATCAATCTCCCTAGGAGACAGAGAAGCTGTTTTTCGCAGAGGCTTATCAAAGGGATTCAGCGCGGTGCGCTGGTAAGAGAATATCATAGGCCCAGATCGCCACTTTGGCTTTCCCCATGCAAAACAACCGGTTACCGCGGCCATGGCACGGCTCTAATTGGTCGCGCTGCTGCCCGAAAGATGACCCCGGCGCGCAAGCACCGGGGTCATGAGAGCGTCATCGTTCTGGGGGCGGTCAGCTGACCATCCGGTAACCCCGTTCCAGCTCCTGTGGCGTGGCATCGTCTCGCACATACTCGATAGCCCGACCATGGCCGGGGAATCTGACCCGCCGCCCGGTCCGGCGCCAGCCCTCGACATGCTGCATCACCTTCCCGGATTGAATCTGCAGCGCGCGAGATTTGGCGATGTCGCCCCGGCCGAGCCCGGTGCCCAGGCAATACGCCTCCCGCGCACAGGTACGCACAGTAATCGCCTTGGGGGCGTCATCATCCGTGAAGCCGCTCCCGGCTGTCTCGGGGTCAAGGAAGTCCGAGAGATCCCGCGGATCGTCGAGTGCAGCCTCCATTGCCGCGGCGATGGCGACGTCGGGGTCATCGTGCAGCGCCAAGGCCTGCCGGCGCTCAGCTTCCGCCAGCGCCGTTCCTCGTAGATAGAGAGGCAAAGCTCTGATATCATAAACCGTGCCCATCACCTGGTAGAGGTAATATGCTTCGGCCCATAGCTGGTCCCTCACCGTAGCAAGTCCGTCGGTGTCGATTAAGTCAACGCCGACCTCCAACGGCCAAAACCTTCTGTTCCCGGACTGATCGTGCAGGTAGACGCCATCATTGTCGGTGCCGATGAACACACACTGCCGGTGGAAGGTGCTCATCCTGGCGTCATAGCTCAGCCTCACCCGGTCCACGGTACGGGATGTGAACGCCTTTACTGCGTTGACCTCTCCCTTTCGCAAGTTCGTAAGCTCAGGCAACTCAAGGCATTGCAAGCCGAGCATCTGCTCGATTGCATCCTTTGAGGTAGTCATCTCGGCGGTCAACTCACCAGCCCATTCTCCGAAGAGCGCCTTAACAAAGGTCGATTTTCGCACGCCCTGGGCACCAGAGATGATCGGGATGAAGTCGAACTTGTGGCCTGGGCAATAGATGCGCGCGACCGCGGCGAGCAGGAACATGCGTGCCGTCTCCCGTGCATAGGGAGTATCCGGCATCCCCAACCAGTCGATCCAAAGTGTCTCTACACGGGGCACACCATCCCAGATTAACGCCTCGTAGTAGCCTTTGATCGGGTGAAACCGGTTCAGCTCCGCTGACAGCCGGATGGCCTGCCGCACGTCTCGGTCGCTGATGGGAAAACCCCAGCCTGGCTTGCCATCACCGGCCGGCGCCTCCAGGATTGCGCGGATCGAGTAGTCGTGAAGATCCTGCCAGGGCTCA
Organism: Paracoccaceae bacterium; assembly: GCA_045106875.1. Taxonomy (GTDB): domain Bacteria; phylum Pseudomonadota; class Alphaproteobacteria; order Rhodobacterales; family Rhodobacteraceae; genus Thermohalobaculum. Next base: position 4,146 of record JBGCFK010000140.1, read on the forward strand.
CCGTTCACAGCGTCTCTGACGGTGATTTCCTTGACGGTGGCGATGCCCGACTTGAGCGAAGCCTTGGCGGTCACCCGGTTGGTGAACTCGTTCATTGCCACAACTTCACGGGTCCGCGGGTCGTTTGCGATGATCACCGTGGCGTTATGCAGGGTCGGGCGGAGCTTGCCGTTTGTATCATAGTCAAGGTCGACGTCCCGCCAGCCATCGCGCGTGAGGCGTCGTCGGCTGCTAGAAGCGTCTGGATCGGAATCCCCCAGAGGCTCTTCTCCCGCTTCGTCGTCATCTTCGCAGTCCGGAAGATCATCGAACATTGCGGCATAGTCGTAGCGCGCGGTGGCGAGCTCCTCGGTTACCTCCGGCAGCGACTTCGCGAACTTCTGCATCTCCTTGAAGCTCGGTAGATCGCCGGGCGCGGCGCCCTCCTTCGACTTCACGTCAAGGTCCTCGAACTTGTGAACCCGCACCAGATCGAACGCATTGACCAGGCGTTCCCCCGCGGGGTCGCTGGCATGGTGGCTGAAGAGGAACTTGCCGCCCTCGTACTCGACGGCACCGCTGGTGCCGCTCCCGTCGAGATAGCTCCAACGGGTCTGTCCACCTGCGTCGTCGCCTGGCACATAGACCTCAGGCAGGAAACGTTCGATCGCCTCTGTGATGCTGAAGGCCCGATTGAAGGCACCGATCGCACCGGGTTTGCTATGCGGATCTTCCACTTTCAGGCCTCGAGCTCTGGGTGTAGCCCGGCTGGCGCAGTGCGGCAGCTGAGAGAAGTCCTGCCAGTCGCCATGCCAGCCTTCCAGAACCTCGTCCGGGTCCAACAGGTCGCCGTGGTTGTGGATCAAGACATAGTCGCTGTCCGCACTGAGCGTCGGGTTGAACATCAACTGCGAGGACTCGAAGCTTTTGGGATCGAAGGCCTCCAGGCTTGGGTCCAGCTTTCCAGCCAGAATGCGCCCGACCGGTTCGTACAGTTCGACGCACAAAGTCGAGGAAGCTGGCCTCTCGATCCGTATTCTCGGCTCCTCGGTCGTGTGACGCCGGGTGCTGTATGCAACGAACTCGTGGGCGCAAAGAGGCGACGTCCCGTCCTGCAGACTTTCCAGCATCTCGGGCGTGGCGGCGTCCACATCGAAGGTGAGAAGATCGCGCCTCGTAACGTTCATCCGTTTACGCCAATTGTTGGCCACCGGTCCGCCAACAATCCAGCCTGCCGCGCCCTTGAGCTCGGTTTGCTGATCTTTCGGGAGTCTTAGGAACTGTACCAGTGTTTCGTCCCCGCGTGGTGGGTTCGATAACTCTTCGACGCGCTTCGCCCACTTGATCGCTTTCGTCTGGCATTTGGTGAGTGACTTGGAGGTGCCCCGCGCGATGTGAAGCGTTGGGTTCTCTGCCTGTACATAGGTCATTGGGTGTCCTTCCCGGATTCTAGTTCTTGATCGATGCGCCCAGGGCGCTGGCGGCACGATCCTCGATGAAGCAGTCGAGCCATGCTTCGGGCAGGCCCGAAGCCCGTCGGCCGAGCTTGATGAACGGCGGAAACGTGCCCTCCGATATCATCGCGTAGATCTGCGACCGACTGATGCCGATGCGTTCGACAACCTCCGCAGGACGAAGCAAGCGTCCTTTCGGTTCGGCTTGGCGCCAAGATTGAGTAGAGTTTGAGACAGACATGGTCGTCTGGGCCCTTCTTTCAGAGTTTCAAGACAGCGCGGCACGCTGCCGGACCCAAAAACTCCGAATCTTTGGG
>JBGCFK010000141.1:0-14197 GCA_045106875.1 Paracoccaceae bacterium
CGTGCCCTTTGCGGCCCAGTCGCGGCTTGAGCCGGTACCATACTGGGATCCGGCGATGACGACCAGCGGAGTGCCGGCTGCCTGATGCGCCATCGCGGCTTCGTACATTGATGTCTGTGCACCGTCCGGGCCCTTGGAATAGCCGCCCTCGACATTGTCCAGCATCTCGTTCTTGATGCGGATATTGGCGAAAGTGCCGCGCATCATCACCTCGTGGTTGCCACGACGTGAGCCGTAGGAGTTGAAGTCGCGCGGATTGACCTGACGTTCTTCAAGATAAGCGCCCGCAGGGTGGTCCTTCTTGAAGCTGCCCGCAGGAGAGATGTGGTCCGTGGTCACAGAATCGCCCAGCAACGCCAGAATGCGCGCGCCGTTCACGTCGCCAATTTTGCCTGGCTTGGACCCCATACCCTGGAAGTAGGGTGGATTTTGCACATAGGTCGAGGTCGATGGCCATTCATATGTCAGGCCCGCATCGACCTGAATGTTCTGCCACATCTCGTCGCCAGCAAAGACATCAGCGTATTTCGACAGGAAAGCATCGCGCGTCACGGTTTCGGCGACGAGATCCGCGACCTCCTTCGAGGTTGGCCAGATGTCCTTCAGGTAAACGTCGTTGCCGTCTTTGTCTGTCCCGATCACATCTGTTGCGACGTTGATGTTCATGTCGCCTGCAATGGCATAGGCGACCACCAGGGGTGGCGATGCCAGATAGTTGGCACGCACATCCGGGTTCACCCGCCCCTCGAAGTTTCGGTTGCCCGAAAGGACCGAGGTTGCCACCAGATCTCCGGCATGGATAGCTTTCGAGATTGGCTCTGGCAGAGGGCCAGAGTTTCCGATGCACGTGGTGCACCCGTATCCCACGAGGTTGAATCCTAGCGCGTCAAGATCGTCCTGCAGATTTGCTTTTTCCAGATACTCGGTCACAACCTGGGACCCGGGCGCGAGCGAGGTCTTGACCCATGGCTTGGATTGCAGACCCAGTGCGCGGGCTTTGCGTGCCACCAGCCCCGCCCCGATCATCACGTAAGGGTTCGACGTGTTGGTGCACGAGGTGATCGCCGCGATCACCACCTTGCCAGAGGACATGGTGTAGTCTTCGCCCTCGACCGGAACCTGTTTGTCCAGAGGCCGGGAGAACTCGGTGTCCATGTGGCCTTCAAACGTCTTGGCGGCACCGGACAACAGAATCCGGTCCTGCGGACGTTTGGGCCCGGAAATCGCAGGCTCGACTGTCGACATGTCCAGTTCAAGAGTGGACGAGTAGATAGGTTCGTAGTCGTAACCGCGCCACATGCCTTGGGCCTTGGCGTACTCTTCAACCAATGCGATGCGTGCCTCGTCACGGCCGGACGTGTTCATGTAGCGCAGCGTTTCGTTGTCTACGGGGAAGAAGCCGCAGGTTGCGCCATATTCGGGCGCCATGTTGCCGATGGTGGCGCGATCTGCGAGGGGAAGCTGATCCAGACCCGAGCCGTAAAACTCGACGAACTTGCCAACAACGCCGTGGATACGAAGCATCTCGACCACGCGCAGTACAAGGTCCGTGGCGGTGACGCCCTCTTTCAGTTTGCCGGTGAGTTTGAAGCCGACAACTTCAGGGATCAGCATTGAGATCGGCTGGCCCAGCATGGCGGCCTCGGCCTCGATCCCGCCAACGCCCCAGCCCAGCACGGCCATGCCGTTGACCATCGTTGTGTGGCTGTCGGTGCCCACCAGAGTGTCGGGATAGGCGACTTCCACGCCATTCTGATCCTTGTCGGTCCAGACCGCCTGGCTGAGATATTCGAGGTTTACCTGATGGCAGATGCCTGTTCCCGGAGGGACAACGCGGAAATTATCGAACGCGCCCTGACCCCATTTCAGGAACTGGTACCGCTCGCCATTGCGCTCGTATTCCCGCTCGACATTCAGCTGGAAGGCGCGAGGATGGCCAAACTCGTCGATCATCACCGAGTGGTCGATGACCAGATCGACCGGGTTCAGCGGGTTGATTTTCTCGGGGTCACCGCCAAGCGCGATAATCGCGTCGCGCATGGCTGCCAGATCGACAACAGCAGGCACTCCAGTGAAATCCTGAAGCAGAACACGCGCTGGGCGATAAGCGATTTCGCGCTCGGTCTTGCCGCCATTGGCACCCCATTCGGCGAAGGCCTTGATGTCATCGACATGGACTGTCTTGCCATCTTCGAAGCGCAGCATGTTCTCCAGTACGACTTTCAACACCGCTGGCAGTCGTGAAAAGTCGCCAAGCCCGGCTTCCTGGGCCGCCTGAATGGAATAATACGCGATGGAGGACCCCCCGGCTGTCAGCTCGCGGCGGGTCTTGGCAGTATCCTGCCCTACGGAAATGGTCATCTCGTCGCTCCTTCTGATCGCGTGAGTTCCGCGCATGGGCGCGTCGCTCGGCCATGACGGCTGAATCTTGGCGCCGTTTTGTACGGAATCGATGGTAAACGCAACGTTGCGCAGCGCACAATTGATTGCATCCCGGTTATGGCCTGTTCACTGCCTTTGGGATAGAGAACCGGCGCCGACTTCAAGGGAGAGTGTCATGAGCAGCAAGGCAGAGGCAGTTGTCGACAAGGTCGTCAAAGACCCGACGGTGCAGTTGACCGCCGAAGATGCCGAGACGTTGCTGGCCGAGCCCAAGCGTACCCTGATGATGGAAAAGTTGCTCGGCATGTATTTCTTCAAAGCGCAGGATTTTGACAAGGCGTTGCTGCATGCGACCAAGGCGTTCGAGGAAGAGAAGACGCCCGAGAATGCCAAGAACATCTCACTGCTGCTGCGCAAGACACGCAGGGTGCAGGAGGCCGTCGCGTTTGCTGCGGCGAACGAAGAACTCTTCGATCCAATCGTTTTCAACGATGTCATGTGCATGATGCACGGCGATCTGAAGGACTTCCCCACGGCGGTGAAGTACGGCACGCGCTCTCTCGAGTTGAAGGATGAGAGCGCTGATCCGGCGCCCAAGCTGAAGCCTGTGACGCGTGTGTTTGACCCCAGCCAACCAACCCGAAACCGGATTGTCTTCTCCTTGTGGGGCCAAGACAGCCGGTACCTCACTGGTGCGCAGAACAATGCGATCGTGGCGCGGTATCTCTATCCGGGTTGGTCTGTTCGGTTCTATGTGGATCGCTCCGTCCCCGAACAGGTGATCAAAGTACTGCAGCAGCAGGGCGCTCAGGTCGTTGTTGCACCGGACAGTCTGCCTGCGACCAAGTTCGGATTGTTCTGGCGTTTCATGGTTGAAGATGATCCCGAAGTGGATTTCTACCTCGTACGCGATGCAGACTCGGTGTTGAACATCAAGGAACGCGTCGCCGTCGAGGACTGGCTGACCTCCGGAAAGGCTTTCCATGTGATGCGAGATCTTGCGACGCATTCCGAGTTGATCCTTGCGGGAATGTGGGGTGCACAGCGCGGCAATCTGGGTGTCATGGGCAAGCGAGTCCGAGACCATATCGGCGCAGATCAGAAACGTCTGAACAACGTGACCACGGATCAGGTGTTCCTGCGCAACATTATCTGGCCGGTGGTAAAGCAGGACGTGCTGGTCCACGACGACTACTTCGACTTTGACGCGCCAACCCGCTTTCGCGACGAGTTCCGGCTGCCTGGCTCGATGCATATTGGTCAGAACGATTGGGTCCACATGCGCCGCAAAGGGCAGGGGTAGTGCATCTGAAAGGTTTCCTGCGAGCCTTCAGGCGCTTCACTTTCGACTATTGTGTTGCAGTTGACTGCAAATTTCCAGGGAAGGTGGCACCTCGATTGTTGGGGCGGGACAATGCGCCTCGCGTCCCGCGGACTTGCCAGCGCATGGGTTCTGCCCGACAAGGCAGACATGGAGCTGGTTCTCGATAATCTTGGCTGCCGCCGCGGCGGACATATGGTCTTTCACGGGCTTTCGTTCCGGCTTGCTGCTGGACAGGCGGCACAGGTACGCGGCCCAAACGGCGTCGGCAAGTCGAGCTTGCTGCGAGTGCTTGCCGGGTTGGTTCCTCTGGCTGCAGGTGAAGTGCGTCTAGGCGGTGTTTCTTTGCCATCAGACCGCTCAGCGTTTCAGGAACGGGTCGCGTATGTGGGCCATCTTGATGCCATCAAACCTGCGTTGACTGTGCGCCAGAACCTTTCTGCATGGGCCGCATTGTTTGGCGCCGAGCCGGCACTGGTGGATACTGCGTTGGCGGCGTTCTCACTCGATCCATTGGCAGACCGACCTGCCGCGCAGTGTTCTGCCGGTCAGAAACGGCGTCTGGGGCTGGCCCGTCTGGTGGTCATGGACCGGCCGCTCTGGCTGCTGGATGAGCCTACGGTTTCGCTCGATACTGTCTCGACTGCGGTCGTAGCCGAACTGGTACGTACCCATCTTGCGGGCGGTGGTCTGGTACTGATTGCGACACATATCGACCTTGGGCTTGGCGATTGCCCGGTGCTCGAGATGCAACCGCCTGTGCCCAATGCCGCAGCGGCTGAGGACGCGTTCCTCGCGGGAGACTGGACGTGAGCGGCATGCTCGCACTGATCCGCCGGGATGTTGCCCTTGCTCTGCGGCTGGGTGGCGGAGGATCCATTGGCGTCGCGTTCTTCGTGTTGGTGGTGATTCTTGTGCCCCTGGGAATCGGTCCGGAGGCGTCAACATTGTCAAAGATCGCGGGCGGCATTTTGTGGATTGCAGCTTTGCTGGCGGCACTGCTGTCACTCGATCGTCTGTTTCAGGCAGATTTCGAGGATGGCTCTCTCGACCAGTTGATGCTTGCGCCCATAGCGCTGGAGCAGGTGGTGCTGGCCAAGGCTATCGCTCATTGGCTTACGACCGGGCTGCCCATGACCTTGGTTGCGCCGGTGCTTGGAGGGATGCTGGCACTGCCGACCGAGACGCTTCCTGTTCTTGTTCTGAGCCTTGCCACCGGGACACCTGCGCTCAGCCTCGTGGGGGCAGTTGGGGCGGCCATCATGGTGGGTGTCAGGCGCGGCGGACTGCTGCTATCGATTCTGGTGCTGCCGCTTTACATTCCAACGCTGATCTTTGGCGCGCGTGCGGTAGATCAGGCGCTGCTGGCGCTGGATCCTACTGCGGCATTGGCTCTGACCGGCGCGGTCACTCTGATCGCAGCAGCGCTCGCGCCCTTTGCAGCGGCCTCTGCGCTTAGGATAAACGCGGCTTGAATTGCCCAAAGCGTCGCAGGCCCGCTGCCGCAAGTTGCCCCGTCGCCATCGATCGCCTACCTAAGCTGCATGTCTATCTGGCGTTACGCAAACCCGGCCGAGTTCATGGCACTGACCAGCAAGGTTATTGTGCCTCTTTGGGTATTGGCTGTCATTACTCTGACTGTGGGACTTGGCTGGGGACTGTTTGCAACGCCTGAGGCCGAGCTGTTCGGACATTCCGTCAAGATCATCTTCATCCATGTGCCCGCCGCACTGATTGCCATCAATACCTACCTTCTGATGGCGATCGCGTCCGGGATCGGTTTTGTGCGTAGACACCACGTGTCGTTTCTGGTGGCCAAGGCAGCCGCACCAGTGGGAGCCGTCTTCACAGCCCTGGCGTTGATCACAGGCGCGGTCTGGGGCGAGCCGATGTGGGGCACCTGGTGGGAATGGGACCCACGTCTGACCTCAGTCTTGATCATGTTCTTCTTCTATCTGGGATACATGGCTGTCTGGGCTGCGGTGGATGAACCCGAGAAGGCTGCGGATCTGTCTGCCGTGCTCTGCATGGTGGGTGTGATTTTCGCTTTCTTATCGCGCTATGCAGCGATGTTCTGGGCCGGTCTGCATCAGGATGCGTCTCTCTCGGTCGAGTCCGGCCAACGGGTGGATGATGTGTTCCGGACGCCACTCTATATCTCGATGGCAGGGTTCTATCTGCTGTTCTTTGCGATTCTGGTCGTCCGGGCACGTACCGAGATCCGGACGCGCCGCGCACGGGCGATGCGTGCGGCGCAAGGAGCACACGCATGAGCTGGCTTGCCGATAAGTATACGTTTCACATTCTGGTATCTTACGGATCCGCGTTTGCGCTCCTTGGCGCGCTGATATGGGCAACGGTTGCGGCAAATGCGCGGGCCCGTCAGGAGCTGGCTGATTTGGACAGGGAGCGCGGCAAATGAGTGACGAGACAGCACCGGCGAAATCCGGCTTCCGCCTGTGGATGCTGTTTCCGGCCTTGGGTGCGGCCATGGTTCTGGCGGTCTTCATGCTGGAACTTCAGCGCGGTGACGCACAAATCCTGCCATCGGTGCTTATCGACAAACCAGTGCCGGAGTTCTCCTTGGAGCCACTGCGTGCGGATCAGCCTGTGCTTGACACGGCGGCGTTGTCCGCGCCGGGTATCAAGCTGGTCAACATCTGGGCCAGCTGGTGCGGGCCGTGCCGGGTCGAACATCCACAGATCGAGCAGTTGGCTGCTGCGGGCATCACCGTCCACGGCCTGAATTACAAGGACGCGCCTGAGAACGCAGAGGCGTTTTTGGCCGAATTGGGGGATCCCTACACGCTGATCGGAACCGACAAGAATGGCCGCGCCGGCATTGAATTTGGTGTCTACGGTGTGCCCGAGACCTTCGTCGTTGATGGCAGCGGCACCATCGTATTCAAGCATGTTGGTCCAGTCATGGACCGCGACGTGCCAAGGCTGTTCGAGGCGATTGAGAAAGCGCAGAACCGCTGAGCGTGCTCAAGGGCGTGCAAGATTTGAACATCGCCATCGCAGGTGCTGGCATTGCCGGACTTGCCGCTGCCACGTTCCTCGCCCGGGCTGGGCACCGGGTTCGCATCTATGACCAGTTTCCTGCGCCGCGGCCTGTTGGCTCCGGCATGATGGTCCAGCCCGTTGGATTGGCCGTTCTGGAGCGCTTGGGATTGGCCGAGGCTTTGATTGCGCGCGCCGCTCCGGTCACACGTATCATGGGCCGCAACGATCGGGGCAGGGTGGTGCTGGACGTGGGCTATGACGCTCTTGGCACAGATGCGGTTGGCTATGGGACGCAGCGCGCGCTGTTGTTTGATCTGCTTCTTGGCGCAGCTGTCAAAGCTGGTGTGGAGTTGATACCCGAGACCGAGGTGCTCGGGTCTGACGCGACAGAAGCGGGCGTGCAACTGCGGACTGAAGGGGGGACGCTTGGCACCTTTGATCTGCTCTTGGATTGCTTGGGAGTTGCGTCTCCTCTTTGCCCGCAGGCATCTGCCCCATTGGCCTATGGTGCGCTGTGGGCGCTGTTGGATTGGCCAGAGGGGGCCGCGTTCGCGCCGGATCGACTGGAGCAGCGCTATCGCCAAGCCTCCCGCATGGTTGGCGTGCTGCCGGTGGGGCAGCTGAACGCTGACAGTCCTCAGAAGCTGACTTTTTTCTGGAGCCTCAAGGGAACCGCACATGCGGACTGGCGGGCGCGGCCCATGACATTGTGGAAGGACGAGGTCCGGTCATTGTGGCCAGAGACTGATGTCGTGCTGGACCAGATTGCGGACCATGAAGATCTCTTCTTTGCGCAGTACACGCACCGAACCCTTCGACGCCCCGGCGCGGGTCGGATTGCGCACCTGGGAGACAGCTTTCACGCAACCAGCCCCCAGCTTGGTCAAGGGGCGAATATGGCGCTTCTGGACGCGCTTGCTTTGGCGGTTGCGGTTTCAGGCAGAGGTTCCGTGTCCGAGGCAACCGAGCGATACGCGAAGCTGCGGCGACTGCACGTACGGCTCTATCAAACCGCAAGTTGGATGTTCACACCGGTCTATCAGTCTGACAGCCGCGTTCTGCCGTGGATACGCGATCGGGTCGCAGCGCCTGCCAGCCGATTGCCCCTGATGCCACGACTGCTGGCGCGACTGGTGGCGGGGGATCTCGCGGACCCGTTGGGCTGGATCGACGGTTGAGCGCCAGAGTGTTTTCGGATCAAACTGAATCAGCTTCTTCGAAAAAAAATCTCCTGGGAGCGCGTAGCGTAGCAGGGCATTTGCGATTCAAATTCTTCCGAACACGCCTCAGCGTCCACCTGTCACGTCCAGAAACGCACCGTTGACATAGGAGGCCTCGGGTCCTGCGAGCCAGACAATGGTTTCGGCGACTTCCTCAGCCGTTCCGGCGCGGGCCATTGGCACACCGGACATAAGCCGCTCGACCCGGTCGGGCGCACCGGCCGAGGCGTGAATCTCCGTCTCGATCAAGCCCGGGCGTACTGCGTTTACGCGCACGCCGTGCGGGCCAATTTCCTTGGCCAGCCCATGCGTCATCGCATCGGTCGCGCCTTTGGAGGCAGCATAGTCAACAAATTCGTTGGGTGCGCCCAAACGCGCTGCTGCCGAGGATGTGATTACCATGGCGCCGCCCGGTCCGCCTCGATTCACTGGCATCCGCCGCGCACATTCCCGCGACACCAGCATGGCGCCCAGAACATTGGTGTCCAGAACGCGCTTGATGCGGTTCAGATCCATCTCCGCCACGGTTGAGATCGGGCCGACAATGCCAGCGTTGTTCACAACTGCGGTCACAGGGCCCATCGCTTCCGCCGCATCGTACATGGCGACCACGTCGGTCTCGGACGACACATCACCCTGCAAGGCTACCGCTTGCGCGCCTGCTGCGTTCACGGCCGCGACCACCGCATCGGCGGCGACCTTGTTTCCTGCGTAATTAACCAGCACGGACCAGCCCTTTGCCGCAGCAATCTTGCACACGGCCGCGCCGATCCCACGGCTGCCGCCTGTCACCAGCATCACGCTCATAGTGTCAATCCTCCAGCCAAGCCTGGACCAAGGCGCTTTGCGGGTCCGACAGCTCTTCGATAACGTTGAAATGGTTCTTGCCTGGGGCTTCGTGCGCAGTCATCTCCGCGCCCATTCCAGTCCAGATGTTTGCCAAGAGCGCGTTCTGGCGGCGAAACTCGGGCAGTTCCGCACCACCAACCCAACACGTGATCCGAGTTCCCGGGCGAGGCAGTGCAAGCACCGGGCTTTCGGCGGTGGCTTCCCTCGCATCCAGTCCGAGGACATTGTTCATCTGCGTGCGCAGAAGCGGCCGCAGATCATGCACACCGCTGATTGATACCACGTTGCAGATCCGCTGGGCGACGTCCTCTGGCAAGGCGATGTCTTCGCACATCATGCGCGTTGCCAGGTGTCCGCCTGCCGAGTGTCCGGAGAGAGCTATGGGACCGCCCGCATGGCCGGCCGCATGAATCACAGCTGCCTGGATCTGCGTTGTGATCGCTCTGATCCGCACATCCGGGCAAAGCGTGTAGCCAATCATGGCGACGGCCCAGCCACGGGTCAAAGCGCCCGATGCCTTGGCCGAGAACACAGCTTTGTCGTGCTTGTGCCAGTATCCGCCGTGTACAAAGACCGCGAGGCCCTTAGGTGGGCCTTCGGGCTGGAATAGATCATACCGTTCCCGCGCTCCGGGACCATATGCGACGTTCAATTGCGCTCGCCCGGTCATTGCCGTGCGGAATGTGGCAGCCTCTTCCTGCCATCGGGCAGGAAAGCTGGCGGCGTTCGCCACATGGTCCACATTCGAATAAGCAGCATTCCAGTCCATATTGTCTCCAGCCTCAACTGCGTCGCAGCTTAGGAATGGCGCCACGTTTGTCCAGCGTTGCGGACAGGTGCGCTCTGGCCTTTCGCCGCGCGCTCGGGCATGCATCGCGTATGACGGCTTTTCTTGGCATAGAGCGCTCTGCAACCGGGCGGCGATGGATCGCTCCGGGCGCCGAGGTTGAGCGTCAGGGCCTCGCCATGTCTCAGGCAACTGGTATGCCAGAGATTGTTGCGCGTTTGCTGGCGGCAAAGGGCATTACCACCGAGACGGCGGAGGACTATCTCACGCCAACTTTGCGTGCGTTGATGCCGGATCCTTCGTCTCTGATGGATATGGATGCCGCGGCAGAGCGGCTGGCACGTGCTGTGATCTCTCGTGAGCGGGTTGCCGTGTTCGGAGACTACGACGTCGATGGCGGCGCCTCGGTTGCCATGATGGTCAGCTGGTTGCGTACGATGGGGCTTGGTGCGACGCCCTATATTCCGGACCGTATTGACGAGGGCTATGGGCCCAACGAGCCAGCCATGGCTGCGCTTGGCCGCGATCATGACATGGTTATCTGTGTCGACTGCGGGACGCTCTCGCATGATCCGGTCGAGGCCGCACGGGCGGAGGGGGCGGACGTTCTGATCGTCGATCATCACTTGCCGGGTGAGACGTTGCCGAATGCGATCTGTGTGAACCCGAACCGTGCGGATGACGTTGCAGGGCTGGGTTATCTTTGCGCGGCGGGTGTCGTGTTCTTCCTGTTAGTTGCGACAAACAGGTTGTTGCGCGCACAGAAAGCGTTTCCAGGGGCCGAGCCAGACCTGATGGCCATGCTCGACCTGGTGGCCGTGGCGACAGTGGCGGATGTCGCACCGATGATTGGTCTGAACCGTGCGCTGGTGCGGCAGGGTATTGCCGTGCTGGGCAAACGGCGAAGAGTCGGGCTGGTGGCACTGGCGGACGTTGCCAAGCTGACAGCGCCGCCGACCTCACGGGATCTGGGCTGGGCTTTCGGCCCCCGGATCAATGCAGGTGGGCGGATAGGCGCAGCTGACCTGGGCGCTAGGCTTTTGTGCACGGATGATCCGAATGAAGCCGCCGCCTTGGCTGAAAAACTCGACTCACTGAATGCGGAGCGCCGGGCGATAGAAGCCACGGTACTCGATCTTGCAACGGATCAGGTTGAGGCGCGGGCCTCTGAGACAGGGCTTGTCTGGGCAGCAGGCGAGGGCTGGCACCCCGGCGTTGTCGGGATTGTAGCGAGCCGGTTGAAAGAGCGGTTCAATCGCCCGGCGGTCGTGATTGGTCTTGCTGGCTCGGAAGGCAAAGGCTCTGGCCGGTCGGTGACCGGGATCGATCTTGGGTCCTGCATTGGCGCTTTGGCGCGGGAGGGTCTGCTTCTGAAGGGCGGTGGACACAAGATGGCAGCAGGGCTCACGTTGTCGGCTGAACAGGTGGCACCAGCCATGGCAAGGCTGGACGAGATGCTGACCGCGCAGGGGGCTGCAACGGTTGGTCCTTCGGATCTGGAAGTGTTGGGGGCCCTTGCGCCGGGCGGGGCAACGCCGGACCTGATCGAACAGCTCGAATCGGCTGGGCCGTTCGGGCCTTCGAACCCAGCACCGCGCCTTGCGTTCCCGGATGTGATTCCCTCGAAACCTCGGATTGTGGGGAACGGTCATGCGCAGGTGCGATTCTCGGGTTCCGGCGGGACAGTGGCCGCAATCGCATTTGGCGCACGGGATAACGGACTGGCAGAACTTCTCGAGGCATGCGCCGCGACCAAACGCCCTCTGCATGTGGCCGGACGGTTGGAAATCGACGATTGGGGCGGACGCAGACAGGCAAAACTCAGACTGGAAGACCTGGCCGAGCCAAATCGCTGAAAACCCCTTGCATGCCGGGTGACAAAAATATATGCCCCCACCACCGCGTGCGCCGTTCGTCTAGCGGTCTAGGACTCCGCCCTTTCACGGCGGCAACACGGGTTCGAGTCCCGTACGGCGTACCAAAACTCTTTTGCATTAAGAGCATCTTGCCTCTTGCCGACAGCGAATAATCGCGTTAGTTGGCGCATCGTCGGGGCGTAGCGCAGCCTGGTAGCGCATCTGTTTTGGGAACAGAGGGTCGCAAGTTCGAATCTTGCCGCCCCGACCACTTTCGGTAAGCTCAGGTCTCTTGAAAGGAGACCCCTATGTCCCAGACCCTTACCGGTGGCTGCCTCTGCGGCGCTGTTCGATACACGTCCAACCCCAGCGAAACACTCCACTACCTTTGCCATTGTTCGGACTGCCGAAAGCATGGTGGTACGCCGTTCCATTGCGGGATTGTCGTGGCGGCTGACGAGCTTGAGATCGCCGGTGCTCCAAAGGTCTGGACGAAGGGTGCCGACAGCGGTCGTACCATCGCGCGGTACTTTTGTGGGGAGTGCGGTGGGCATCTGATGACGTCGCCCTGGCCTGAGCCTACCCGGTACTCCATCAAGGCGGGTACATTGGACAATCCCGAGATCTACAAGCCCGTCGCCGAAATCTGGCGGCAAAGCCTGATGCCATGGGCCGATCGCTCGCCAGAGCTGGAGCCTTTTGATCAGGGCTTTCTGAGGCCCGTCAGTATCGGACAGGGCAAGATCGAGATGTGAGTGGGGTCTTGAAGTCTTGTGTAGGAGTGTGACAGCCGCAGAATGCAAGTCCTCCGCGGCTGTCTTGTCTGATCAGGCCGAACGGTAGAGCTTGGTCATCGAGAACTCGACATGCCCCAAAGCTTCTGCAGCCGTGGACCGACCATTGGCCGTGCGTACGATCATCTCGATCAGCGCATCACCCGCTTGGTCGATGGTCATCTCGCGCGTCAGCACGCCGGTTACATCCACGTCGATATGTTCGGACATGGTCCGTAGAGTGCGCGGGTTACCCGAGATCTTGATCACCGGTACGATCGGGTTGCCAACCACATTGCCCTGTCCGGTCGGGAAGGTGTGGATCACATAGCCGCCCGCTGCCATCAGGGTAACGCATTCCGCAGCAGCGGAAGACGAGTCCATGAAGTACAGTCCGGGGCCTTTCGAAGGTGTCTCCGCCGGGCCGATGGCGTCGATATAGGTCGAGGTCCGGCCGATCTTCTCGAGGTTGCCCATCGCCTTCTCCTCGATGGTCGTGAGACCGCCAAGAATGTTGCCCTTGGTTGGTTGGCTGTCCGAGAGATCATCGGTCTGGTGCGCGAAGATCACGTCGTCCTGATACGCTTGGAAGATCTTCATGAACTTCTCGCCAGCTTCCGGCGTCGCTGCGCGTTTGGCGCAGATGTGCTCAGCTCCTGTGATCTCGGACGTTTCACCAAAGCAGCCATACAGACCTTGAGGAACCAGTTTGTCGTACATGTTGCCGACTGTCGGGCAGGATGACAGGCCGGTTGTCGTGTCCGACTCGCCGCATTTGGTTGATACCCACAGCTCGTTGAGCGCGCATGGCTCTTTCTGAAGCTCGGTTGCCCAGTGGACGAATTCCTTGGCCTTCCAGCCGGCACGACGCACGGTCTCGAAATCACCGTTCTGTTCGATAGAGAACTCTGCGACCGGTTTGCCGGTCTTCCGGATCCCGTCCGCAATGACTTTGGTCCATTCCGGCTCGATGCCGATTACGACTACGGCAGCGACGTTCGGGTTCGCGCCCGTACCGATAATAGTCCGGAAATGTAGCTCCAGATCTTCGCCGAACTGCAGGCGGCCATAGGAGTGCGGGATCGCCATGGTGCCTTTGACGTTGTTCGAAACAGCCTCACACGCTGCGTTCGAGATGTCATCGACTGGTAGAATCAGAACATGATTGCGTACCCCGACCCGGCCGTTTTCGCGGCGCCAGGCATTGATCGTCACATTTGTTGCGTCGAGAGCCATATCACCACCTTTTGGTTTTGCAGTTTTGCGTGTGGACGTGGTCACCGGTTCCGGCGTTTCCCACCATTTTCCCGATATCCTCGCCATACTTCATGACGGTATCACCGGCGTTGAGGTCTTTGAGCGCGACCTTGTGCCCAATCGGGATATCAGCGTTTGCGGTCAGGCGGAAATCGGTGTTGTCATGTGTGACAACGCACAGCATTTCGGTGCCTGCTTTCAGGTCCTCGACCACGACGACGCCGACATTGTCTTCGGGGTGGTGGACCAGCAACTGGGGTATGTTGCTCATGGGATATATACCTCGGAATGTAGGGTTAAGTCTTATATAAGACCGTGAGTCTTATATAAGACTCGATGTGGCACTGAGTCGAGAGGGAAACGCATGGGCGACAAATCACCGCTCTACGTCCAGGTTCGAAAGACGCTGATCGAGCGACTGAGTGCGACCGTCTGGCGTCCGGGGCAGATGCTGCCCTCTGAAATCGCTCTGGGTGAAGAACTGGGGGTCAGTCAGGGAACAGTTCGCAAGGCTATCGACAATTTATGCGCCGAAGGTGCATTGCGAAGGGTTCAGGGCAGCGGCACCTTCGTTTCCGAGCAGACCCCAGACATGTCAAATTTCAAGTTCCTGCGTCTCACAGATGCTGCCGGGAACCGCGTATTCCCTGAACTTCAGCGCCAGATCTCAGCCATCGAAGTTGCTGGTTCAACTATAGCTGGGAGGCTGGCTCTCGAAGATGGCGCGCAGGTGCATGTTCTGGACC
>JBGCFK010000142.1:0-3065 GCA_045106875.1 Paracoccaceae bacterium
GATCTGATCGAAATGCCCGAGGATGTCGGCACTGGGCTGATGCTTTGCCCGGCTTGTCAGGCACGTGACGAGGCCCAGACTGCACTGGCGGTAACCACTCCGGATGAGGGCGAAGCGCAGACCGCCCAACTCCCGGATATGGCCGCGCCCTCTGACAGGGAGGCCGATGGATCTCAGGTTGCCCCATCCACTTCGGAGGCTGACGGCACAGAAACGGCACGTCCTGCACATGCAGCGCTTGCGACAGCAGAGATGAACGCGGGTCAGGCCCTTGCCACAACTACTGCCGCGGCGGCGATGTTCGACGATCCGAACAACCCGCTGAAAGCTGGGATCGATACCGGACTGACCATTGCAGGCGACGCGAGCGACGTGGCCGGGCGGCGCATCGAATATGCCTTTGCCGAGACAGGCGACGTATTCGATTCGCGCTTCAATCCTGCCCGCTCTGCTGATCTCGACTGGACCAACTACGAAAAACAACAGCTTGCCGCAGCGCTCCAGACTTATGCGGACGTGCTGGACATCGAGATCGTTGAGACAAGCACGCAATCGCAGGCCGAACTGGTTTTCTTTGCAGCTGAAATAGATGGAACCAACAGCGGCGGTAGATTCTCGTCCGAGGGTTTCCTTGGATTTGCTTTCCTGCCCACGGGCGGCTCGCTCGCTGGGAACGTGGTGTTTAATACGGACGGGTTCGGCTGGGACCGCACCGATCCTGCCACATCACCCGCAAACGAGAACTTCGATGGTGGGCTTGAACAGTACGGGCTCGGGTTCCAGACAATTCTGCACGAGCTTGGCCACGCGTTCGGTCTGAACCATCCGTTTGAAGACGACCAGCGCAGCGACTTCTTTCCCGGCATTGTCGATGCTGACAATAACGGCTTCACGGACGACCCATTCAACGATTCCGGCGACTTCGGTCTGAACCAGACGGTCTTCACGGTAATGTCGGATGTCACCGGTTGGACAGAGCACCCGGTCGGCACGGCGGGGATCTTCAACCTCTCTTCAGGCTTCGATACGCGGCCCGGCAATGGTGGCTTCGTTGGCACTCCCATGGCGCTGGATGTGGCCGTCCTGCAGGAAGGCTATGGCGCCAAGGAAGACGCCGCAGCTGGGGATGACATCTACAACCTGCAGGACGGGGAGACGCAGGAAACAGGCTATGCGTTGATCTGGGACACCGCGGGCACGGACGTGATCCGCTATCAGGGCGACAGGAACGCCACGATTGATCTGCGACCGGCGACCTTGCAGGTGGAAGACGGTGGTGGCGGATTTGTCTCGTTCGTGGATGGCGGGTCGATCTTCTCGGGAACCGCGGCTATCGGCGGCTTTACCATCGCGGCGGACTCCGAGATCGAGAATGCCGAAAGCGATTCAGGGGATGATGTCCTGCGCGGCAATGACTTGGACAACATACTGAGTGCGGGGGATGGCGCGGACACCGTGGACGGCGGCGCGGGCGATGACCAGCTGGACGGCGGTGAAGGGCGGGATCTGCTGAGCTTTGCCTCGCTCTCGACACCAGCTTTGGTGATCGGCTCGGCTGAGTTCGGCGTGACCGTGGACCTCTCCGGGCAGGGCACCGCGCAGGATACCGGGCACGGCAGCGATGTACTCAATGGGTTCGAGGATCTCGAGGGCACTGCGTTCGCCGATCTGTTGCTGGGCGATGACGTGGACAACTCGCTTTTTGGCGGGGCAGGTGGCGACGTGTTGTTCGGAGGCGATGGCGGTGACCGGCTGGAGGGCGGCGATGGGTTTGACGCACTGGAAGGTGGTGCCGGGGCCGACGAGATCTTCGGCGGTGACAGTATCGGTGATATCGCAACCTACTTCGGCGCCACAGGGCCTCTGGTTTTCGACTTTGGCGCCAACATCACCGAGCTGGACGCAGGCACCTCGGCCACAGTGTTGGAGGACACGCTGGGCGCAGACCTTGAGGGTGTCGCCGGCGCGTCGGGTTTCTCCAACACGTTCGATGCGGCGGACATCGATTCGCTGACATTCTTTCTTGGTGGCGCGCAAGCCGATACCTTCTTTGGCGGATCCGGAGTTGATCAGCTGATCGGATTGCAGGGCGACGATGTCATGTACGGCAACGATGGTGCTGACGGACTGATTGGCGAGGGCGGCAATGACGAGCTGTTTGGCGGGGCCGGGACGGATTTCTTCTTCTTCGACGGTATTGATGGCGATGACACGATCCACGATCTCGACCTGGCTGAGGATCAGATCTTCTTCAGCGGCGGATTGATCACGGAAACAAGTCAGCTCGACATCACGACCGAGGATGCGGATGGCGACGGGGCATTAGACGACGGGGTGATGCGATATTCGGTGAACGGACAGGATTCGAGCCTGTCAGTGCTGAACGTAACCGCATCGCAACTGGAGAACGATGCGCTGCTTACATTGTCCTGAGCGGCTGTCGCCTTAGTCTCGGAGCAACCGATCCAGTTCGGCCTGTTCCTCGGCTGAAAGCCTGTCAGGTACGGCGGTGCGTCGGCTGCGCAGATAGAAAAGCGCGGCCAGCAGGCCCAACACAAACAGAATTGGCCCCGCAAACCAAAGCGCTGCATTGGCCATCGAGAAGACAGGTTTCAACAGCACAAACTCGCCATAGCGCGCGACCAGATACGTCTTGACCTCAGGGTCCGTATCGCCCGCAACCAGCCGTTCCCGGACCAGCAGCCGCAGATCACGCGCCAATCCTGCGTTGGAGTCGTCGATGCTTTCATTGCGGCAGACAAGGCAACGCAGTTCCTTCGAAATTTCCCGTGCGCGCGCTTCGAGCCCTGGGTCTTCCAGAATCTCGTCCGGCTGCACGGCCAGCGGAGCCGTGGGCACTCCCGTGACCATGGCACCAATGGCGATTGCCAGCAGAACTGCCCGCAATGCTCTCATTCCGCTGGCACCACAGCGGCTGCCCGCCGACGAGCGGCAGCGCCCACGCGGTAGCGCCTGTCCGTCAGGCTGACGATCCCGCCAAAGGCCATGATCAGTGACCCGATCCAGATCCAGTTCGCCAGCGGTTTGTAGTACGAACGTACGGC
>JBGCFK010000143.1:0-13977 GCA_045106875.1 Paracoccaceae bacterium
CCCCGGCACACCCTCTTCATGTGCGAACCCCGAATGCGCCCACCACTCGATCTCGGCCCGATAGTGAGCCCCCGTCACACAGATCGCCACCTCGGCCAGATCCCGCGTGATCGTGGTGTTGAACCTGAAGTACTCGCCCAGCTTCTGCCCGGCCATGGCCATTTCGGGATTGGTGATCCAGGCGAGGAACGGACCGCGGATCGAGCCGCGCGGACCTGACACGATCGTGTCGTGTACTTCCTTTTGCGCATCAGTCATGGCCTCATAGGCGGGTGTTGCAAGCCGGCTCATCGTGTGGATCTCCAGTCGGGTTTGCGTTTCTCCAGAAAGGCGTTGATCCCCTCGCGCCCCTGATCGCTGCCAAGCGCAGTCGCTATCCCGTCCGCCTCGGCATCCAACTGGTCCTTCAGGCTGGCTGTCCGCGCCGAGTTGATCAGCGCCTTGCCCTTTGCCAAGGCGTCGCCCGGCATCTCGGCAATCTCGGCAGCCCATGCCATCGCCGCGTCCAGCGCACCGCCCGATTCCGTCAATCTATTCACAACGCCCAGGCCATGCAAACGCTCCAGAGGGATACGATCGCCTGTGAACACCATCTCGGATATCGCCTGGCGTGGCAGGGCGGTCCCCAGAAAGGCCGTTGCACCACCGTCCGGCGTCATGCCGATCTTGATGTATGCGACCGAAGCATAGGCATCCCGCGCGCCCACGATGAGATCGCAGGCCGCCATGATGGATGCCCCCGCCCCTGCCGCACCACCGTCAACCGCAGCGATAATCGGCTTGGGGCAGTCACGCATGGCGTGGATCATCATGTGCAGCTTGTCGACCGAGGAACGGCGCGTTTCATAGTCCGCTTCGCTTCGTTCCTTCAGCCCATTGATGTTCCCGCCCGAGCAGAAGAACCCGCCCGCGCCTGTCAGCACGATGGCCCCGATATCTTCGTCATCGCCTGCCTTCTCGACCACATCGCGGAACCCGTTGTAGAAATCCCAGCTGAGCGCGTTGCGGGTCTTCGGGTCGTTGTTAACCGCCTTCAGCACACGGCCATGGCGTTCAACGAGAATGCGGTCTTCAGACATCAAGCGGTCTCCCGGGTCAGTTCTGCAAATCGGGTCAAGTGGTGGTCGGTATCCCCGAACAGGTGGTCGATCATCACGATGCGCTTGGCGAAGTGCGGCAGAGGCCACTCCCAGGTCATGCCAACGCCGCCATGCATCTGGATCGCCTCTTCCGCGACCAGCCTTCCGGCCCGGCCCACCAGATTCTTTGCCGCCGAGATATTGGTCTCGCGGGTCAGCCGATCAGCCTCCAGCGTATTTGCGGCCAGCATGACCGCCGAACGCGATTGCTCCAGCTCCATCACCAGATCCACCATGCGGTGTTGCAACACCTGATTGGCGCCGATTGGCCTGCCAAACTGCTTGCGTTCCTTGAGGAAGGCGAGTGTCTGGTCCTTCGCCGCGTCCATAGCGCCGATCGCCTCGGCCGAAACGGCCAGTGTTCCCGCAGCAAGCGTCCGCTCGATCAGCGGCCAGTCAGAGCCCGGCACACCCAGCGGCTTGCCCTTGGCCTTGCTCAGTCTGATCTCGGCAACATGCGGCCCATCTATGGATTTATGCGCGGTGATCTCGACGCCGGGCGATCCCGGTGACACCAGAAAGCAGCCAAGCCCCGCCTCGCCGTCAGTGCGGCCTATGGTGCGCGCGGTCACGACGATCAGGTCCGCAGTGCCGCCGTTGATTACCACAGCCTTGGCACCAGTCAGTTCCCAGTCGCCATCGGTAAGCTCGGCTTCTGTCTCGACGTGAGTCGCAGTGTAGTAGGCATCGGGTTCAGTATGCGCGAAGGCGAGCAGAGTGCGCCCCTCCATCGCAGCCTCGATCACCTCGGTCCGCCCATGCGCAGCGAGGGGGATCGAGGCGAGGAGCGTAGGCAGAAACGGCTCGACAACGATCCCGCGGCCCAAAGCCTCGAAGACCAGCGCAATGTCCTCACCCGTGCCGCCATACCCTCCATGATCCGGGCCGATCAGCGCGCCAACAAGCCCAAGCTCGCAGAACTGTGCCCAGAGGTCGCGATTGAACCCGTCCTCCGACGCCGTGGCTGCATGGCGCGTTTCAATCGGATACTGCTCGCGGATCATCCTGTCCGCGGTATCTTTCAGCATCTGGCGTTCTTCTGACAGCTCAAAATCCATACCTCAGAACCCCAACACGGCCTTGGCGATGATATTGCGCTGGATCTCGTTCGAGCCGCCATAGATCGAGGTCTTGCGCACGTTGAAATATTTCCGCGCCGCGCGCAGAGCATGCTCGGGCCCGGGCGCCTCACCGTTCCAACCAGGATCAAATGCCTCTGGCAGGTCCGGCACGGCATAGGGACCGCAGGCCCGTCGCATCAGATCTGTCGTCTCCTGCAAGACCTGCGTGCCCTTGATCTTCAGGAACGAGCTTTCGGCACCGGGTGCCTTGCCTGCTCCCGCAGCTGCGACGATGCGGTTGTTGAAAACCTCGAGCGCCTTGAGGTCGATCTCGACCTGCGCCAGTCGTGCCGCGAACATCGGATCATCCAGCAGTGGCTTGCCATTCTTCATCTGGCTGGCCGCAGCGGCGCGAATGCCATTAACAGCAGCCTTCGAGTTCCCAACATTCGCGATCCCCGTGCGCTCGAACGTCAGCAGGTACTTGGCGATGGTCCAGCCTTTGTTGTCCTCGCCCACGAGGTTCTCGACCGGAATCTTGACGTCAGTCAGGTAGATCTCGTTGACCTCGTGCTCGTCCTCAAGCGTGTAGATGGGCCGCACCTCGATCCCGGGCGTTGCCATGTCGCACATCAGAAAACTGATCCCCTGTTGCGGCTTCGCGGCATCCGGATCCGTGCGCACCAGCAGGAACAGCCAATCAGCGAAATGGGCAAAGGTCGTCCAGGTCTTCTGTCCGTTCACCACGTAATGGTCGCCATCGCGCACAGCTTTGGTCCTGAGTGAGGCCAGGTCTGACCCCGCGCCCGGCTCGGAATAGCCCTGGCACCAGAACTGTTCGTCGTTCAGGATCTTCGGCAGGTATTCAGCCTTCTGCGCGTCCGAGCCGAACTGGATCAGAACAGGCCCCAGCATGTTCAGCCCGAAGGGCACGATGCGGGGTGCCCCGGCAGCCACAATCTCTTCGTCAAAGATCGCCTTTTGCGCAGCGTTCCATCCGGTCCCGCCATGCTCTTCGGGCCACATCTGCGCAAGCCAGCCTTTTGCCCGCAGAACGCCGTGCCATTCCAGGTAATCTTCGCGAACCAGCCGGGTTCCCTTGCGCACCTTGTCCACCAGAACTGGCGAAAGCGCGCTTGCCAGATAGTCACGCACTTCGCCCTGAAACGCGCGTTCCTCGTCGGAATAGGTCAGATCCATAGCCGCCTCCTAAAGTGCGTCTGCATTGCCCCAGATGGTCGTCACCTGACTCGACAACACCCCGCCATTGCCGTGGGCAAGGCTGAGCTTTGCGTCCGGAATCTGCCGCCCGGGCGCGTCGCCACGCGCTTGCCGAATCGCCTCGATCAGTACGAACAGGCCGTACATGCCGGGATGCACGCAACTTAGCCCGCCACCATTCGTGTTTACCGGCAGCACACCACCGGGAGCGATCCGCCCACCCGAGACAAATTCCTTGCCCTCGCCCTTCTCGCAGAAGCCAAGGTCCTCGAGAAACAGGATCGTGTTGATCGTGAACGCATCATAGAGCTGCACCGTGTCCATGTCAGAAGGCGTGGCACCTGCCATCCCGAATGCCCGCCAGCCACTGTCTACCGCGCATGTCGTGGTCAGCGATGGCATGGTCGAGATCATGCGGTGGTCGTGCGCCATGGCCGCGCCCAGAAGGTAGACCGGCTTGGCCTTGGCATCCTTTGCACGATCGGCCCTCGTCATCACAACAGCGGCGGCCCCATCGGTCACCAGACAACAATCGAGCTTGCCCAGTGGGTCCGAGATCATCCGTGCGTCGAGGACTTCGTCGACAGTCAAAGGATCACGTGTGAAGGCTTCGGGGTTTTCGGCTGCCCAGCCACGCGCTGCGACGGCTACTTCGGCGAGATGTTCGCGCGTCGCGCCGAACTCGTGCATGTAGCGACTGGACGCAAGTGCGTAAGCCGTCACAGGATTGCGCGGCTCGTATTGCGCCTCGAATGGCATGGGTTCCGAAACAGACTGAAACCCACCCGCCGTACGCTGGTTCGAGCCGTAGGCGATGACCGCCACATCGACCAGCCCCGCTTCAAGCGCCATGGCCGCGTCCAGCGCGTGCGCCATGAAGGACGAGCCGCCAATGTTCGAGCCGGACGAGTACTTTGGCTGGATACCCAGATGCTCGGCCAATGACATGTTGGCCATGGAATGGACAGCTGTGGCCGCCCAGATGCCATCGACATCTGACAGTTTCAGACCTGCATCCTCGACCGCCTTGATGACCGCGACGCCCATAAGCTCGGTCGAATTCCAACCCGGCGCTTCGCCGGTCCCATGTGTGGCCGCGCCAATGCAGGCAGCCTTGCCGCGCAAGTGAGAAAGATCAGACACAAGCGCCTCCCGTCACAGCCGACATGATCGATCCGCCAGAGGCGCCAGCGGCGCGCACAGCCCGGACGGGCGAGCACGCCAGGTATCGCGTCTGAGCAGGCACCGCCTGCGAAGTCCGTTTGATCCGATCCATCACACCACCTCCCAGACAACAGCAGGCGCGCCGTTGAGGTCCTCGATCCTGGCCCGTACTTTCTGGCCGATCTCAACCTTGTCCGCATCTATCCCGACCACGCGTGACATCATGCGCGCACCTTCGGCCATGTCGATCAGGGCAACATTGAATGTCCCGCCCTTTGCGGGCGAACGCCGGTTGGCCGTTGTGGCATAGACCACACCTTCGCCAGACGCCTCGACCCATTCCAGATCGGTCTCGCCTGTGCCAGGCGCAAAGGCGCGAGGATAAAACACGTACACCCCGGTCGAAGCCGACCGCTGGATCATGAATTTCCCATCGGCCAGATAGGCTCTGAACTCTGCTTCCGGTCCCATACTCACTCCGCTGCTGCTTTCTGCGTCAGGCCAAGACGAGCCTGTGCTGCCAGATACTCCGCCTCCAGACGGTCGACCATCGCTGCCGTGGTCTCGACTTCCTTGATCGCCGCGATGCCCTGCCCTGCTCCCCAGATTTCCTTCCAGGACTTGGGTTTCGAGGACCCCGACGAGAAGTTCATTTTCGACGCGTCACTTTCCGGCAAATCGTCCGGATCCATCCCGGCCCGGCTGATGGACGGCTTCAGGTAGTTCCCGTGCACGCCCGTAAACAGGTTCGAATAGACGATATCATCGGAAGTGCAATCCACCAGCATCTGCTTGTATTCGGGGTCGGCATTGGCTTCTTCGGTCGCAATGAAAGCCGTACCGATATAGCCAAGATCGGCGCCCATGGCCTGAGCCGCCAACAGCTGATTGCCCTCGGATATGGATCCGGACAGCAGGAGCGGCCCGTCGAACCACTCCCGGATCTCGGCAATCAGCGCAAACGGCGAGAGCGCACCTGCGTGCCCGCCTGCCCCCGCAGCCACCGCGATCAGACCGTCCGCCCCCTTGGCGATGGCCTTCCGGGCAAAGAAGTCGTTGATGATGTCATGGAGCGCGATCCCGCCATAGGAATGCACAGCCTCATAGACTTCCTCTCGTGCGCCAAGCGAGCACACGCAGATCGGCACTTCGTGCTTGACCATGATCTCGATATCACGTTCCAGCCTTGCGTTCGAGCGGTGCACGATCTGGTTGATGGCATAGGGCGCTGCGGGCCGGTCGGGATTGGCTTGGTTGTGCCGGTCCAGTTCCTCCTTGATCCGGGTCAGCCAGGCATCCAACAGCGGAGGATCGCCATCGGCCTCTCGCGCGTTCAGGGCCGGGAAGCAGCCGGGAATGCCCGCCTTGCACTGCGCGATCACCATGTCCGGGTTCTGGATGATGAACAATGGCGCTCCGAAAGCCGGGATGCGCAGGTTCTGTAGAACGGGAGGCAACGCCATCAGGACCTCTTCACGATCAGTGCATCAAGCGCCATGCAGTCATGCTGGCGCGCACGCACCGGATTCATTTCGACCGACTCAATAGCATCCGCATGGGCAGCCGCGAAGATCGAAAGCTTCGATATGGCCGATGACGCAGCGTCAAGATCCACCGGGTGTTTGCCGCGATACCCCTTCAACAACTTCGCGCCCTTCAGCTCCTCCAGCATCCCGCGCGCGGTTTCCTGCGATACAGGCGCCTGACGGAACGAGATGTCCGCGAAAATCTCGGTAAAGACGCCGCCCAGACCCGCCATAACCACTGGCCCGAAGACAGGGTCGATCTTGGCACCGAGGATCAGTTCGACCCCCCCATTGACCATGGGCGAGACCAGTACGCCGTCGATATGGGCGTCAGGATCATACTTGGTCGCGTTCTGTGTCAGCTGGTTGTAGGTCTGCGCGGCAAGGTCTTCAGTCACGTGCAAGGCGACGCCGCCCGCCTCGGTCTTGTGCTGGATATCGGGACTCGCGATTTTCATGGCCGCAGGCCCGTGCATAGCCTGAACGGCCTCATGGGCTTGTCCGGAAGACTTCACCAGGACGTCCTCGACCATCGGAAGCCCCGCCCGGGCGAGCAGTGCCTTTGCTTCGTGCTCACCGAGCGGCCCGTCCGGCAGGGGCGGCATGTCCGGGATCTCGGGGCGGATATTGCGGCCCTGCGCAAAGCTTTCACCAAAGAACATGGCAGCTGCCATGGCCCCGACCGCGCGGGAGGGATCCTCGAAACAGGGGAAACCCTGATCCTCGTATTGCGCAATGATCTCGTCGGGGCCGATGACCGACTGGATGAAGAGCGTGTTGTCGCGTCCTTCCATGGCAGAATTCAGCCGCGAGATCAGCTCGCCTGACAGTTTGGGGTTCCCGGCGACCGAGGTCCAGAACCCGACCAGCCCGTCATAGCCGCCCTTGTCCAGCATCAGCGCGGTGAACTTGTCGATCAGAGAGAAGTCGTTGAAGAACTGCGCGGTCACATCGACCGGATTGCGAGGTCCGGCGAAGGGCACGACTTCCTTGATGGCAGCCTGAGCGTCGTCCGGCATGGGCGCAATGTCCAGGCCTGCGTCCTCGGCGGCATCAGCCATCAGGATTCCGCCTCCACCCGAGATCGTGACAAGCCCGATCTTTTTGCCCACCGGATAAATCTGAGGGCGACAGGCGATGGCGACGTCCAGCATCTCCTCGGTCGAGCGAGCCCGGTAGCAACCACCTTCGCGCAGGATTGCGTCGTAAACCGCGTCTTCGCCTGCCAGAGATGCGGTATGAGAGGAAGCAGCAGCCGCGCCCGTCTCCGTGCGCCCGACCTTCATCATGATGACAGGCTTTCGGTTGGCGCGCGCGACCTCCAATGCCTCGATCAGGCCCGGCCCGTCCTTGATGGACTCGGCATAGGCCATGATCGTATGCACGTCCTCTGCCTCGGCCAACAGACGGATCACCTCGGCTGTGTGCACATCCGCTTCGTTCCCCGTGGTCAGCCAATAGTTGATGCCAAGGCGCTTCTTGCGTGCGACCATGTAGATGTGGCTGCCATAGGCACCCGATTGCGAGGCAACGCCGATATTCCCCGGCAAGGGCGGCGCGTATTCCAGCGACGATGTGAATGTCGGATAGAAATGATGTCCGTGGTTGAAGACGCCAAGGCAGTTGGGGCCGATCACGCGCGTGCCGGAGCTGCGGGCCAGCTCGGTCAGCTCCGCCTGCAAGGCTGCACCCTCATCCCCGACTTCGGCAAAACCTGACGAGAAGATCATCACGCATTTGGCCTGCTTCGCTATGGCCTCGCGCACAACACCGATCACGGCGGGGGCGGGCACTGCAACAAGCACGAAGTCCACTTGGCCCGGCACATCCGACAGCGTTGGATAGGCCTTCGCACCCTGCACGATATCCCGGTTCGGGTTGACTGGGTACACATCGCCCGGAAAGCCATAGTTCAGGAAATAGTTCAGCGGACGTCCGCCAATTCGCGCCGGATTGTCCGAGGCACCGACGACAGCAACAGAGCCCGGCGTTATCAGATCATCAAGAGTTGTCACGGCGCGCGCCTCCGACCTGTGCCGCAAAACACGCACGATTGTGGCGGGCGGGGCGGCCATCTGGACGCCCGCAGGGTGGACAGCCGAGACCGCAGGACGAGGTGTCGCGCCAGCGACATGGCCGCATGACCCCTCATACTGTTGCCACCGGTGTTGCAGGAGAGCCCACGGCCCCCGGCAATCTCAGTGGCGGCGCTGTCAGAAGACAGCGGTTCCGGCCCGTTTCCCGGAAAAAGGCCGCCAGATCGCCCAGCCACCAGATCTCGCCAAGCGGGATCCCCAGCTTGAAGAGGCAAAGCTCATGGATCGGCAGGTTCGCCCGCTTGCCTGTCCCGGTGCGCGAGGGCGCACGCTCGACGGCATAATTGTCCGAGATCAGCGCCACCAGACCGCTGTCGCGGATCCACTCCTGCAGCTTGGGGTCACGCCCCTCCAGTGCCGTGCACGACCCGTGCAGCATCTCGTGTGTGGGATTCTTCTCCATGTCGAGCATCAGCTTGGTCCAGCCCGTGTGCAGCAGCACCATATCGCCTTGCTCGACTTCGACATTCTGCTCGGCGATGCACTCCGACAATCCCGCGAAGTCGATATCCTCATGCGCCTCGCCGAACTTCGCATGCAGATCAATCATCACGGCGCGGCCCTGCACGCAGGTCTCGGCCATTGTCTCGATGCCCAGACGCGTGGCCTCGGTCGCTGTGAGGCCGCCGCAATCCTCGCACGGCACACCGGGCAGGATATGCTCCTCTGCGCGCCAGCCGTTGTAGAAGATCTTTTCCGCAACGCCGTCCCCATCCGCATCGAACAGTCCGCCAACATGGCAAAGCGCATCCCACTGGGTCGAATACTGCGTATGCAGGATCACACGGTCGTCATTGGTGACGTCCGTGAAGTCCGGCGTACCCAGCACCTCGGCGGTTGGAAGAAGATAGCGGTCCGTGCCATCAGGTGTGCGCGTCGCAAAACGCTGCGGCGGGTGGCGGGCTGGATTCAGGATGTTGCCACCGGGATAGTCCAAAGGCATGGACAGGCAGAACGCGCGGCCCTCCTGCACCTCGGCCACACCTTTCCGGATCTGATCCGGTCCCAGCCAGTTCAGCCGACCCACCTGATCGTCAGGGCCGAAATCACCCCAGTTGGAGCCTTCAGGCCTGTTTTTCCAGCGCATCAAAAGCTCCTTCAGTTCGGCGTATGGATCGGCAGGCCCAGCAACGCACGGCGCTTGAGCCACATGGTTGGCCGGTAGCGGTCCTCGCCTGTGATCTGCTGCAGAGCCTCCAGCACACGAAGCGACGCAGGCAGGCCAAGCTGTTCAACCAGCGCGACAGAACCGTGCGGATAGTTCAGCCCCAGCTGCATGGCGGTATCAATATCCTCGGGGCTGGCAAGCCCGATCTCGGCCATGTAGCAACCAAGGTTGCCGATCATCGCGATCATCCGCTGGCCCACGAAACCGGGCGAATCGTTGATCCAGGTGACAGCGCGTCCCGAAGATGTGATCGCCGCTGCAACGCCTGCCAAAGCGGCACGATCGGCTCCGGGCGCAGTCATCAACGTCACGCGCTTCGAGGTATCGCCGGCCAGATCCACGCAAATCAGTGCCTGATGGTCGATCTTGGCAGACACCGCCACAGAGGTCGCGTCGAGCCCGATCGGCGCAGCCAGAACAGGGCCGCTTTCACCAACCTTCAAACCAACCTCGTCGCAGAACGCCTTCAGTCGTTGGTTCTTCCCCGCCATGCGTACACTTGCGACAGGCTGAACGTCAGTCTGAAAATCCGGCGAGGGTCGGTCCAGCGGTTTGCCGCCCTCATATGCGAACCAACCGTGCCCGGCTTTGCGCCCGTAGAGGCCCGCATCGAACTTGGCCGCATGATTGGGGGCCGTCCGAATCCGAGGGTCCTGCATGTACCCGTCATAGACAATCCGGCTGACAGGGAAATTGACGTCGATGCCGGTGAGGTCCATCAGTTCGAACGGGCCCATGCGGAAGCCCCAGCAATCACGCATTATGGCGTCGACCTGCTCCGGGCGCGCAACACGTTCATGTTCCAGCCGAAGCCCCTCGGTGGTATAGGCACGGCCACCCATGTTCACAAGGAAGCCCGGGCTGTCTTTCACCTCGACCGGGGTGCGGGTCATCCGGCGGCCCAGCGCCATAAGGTTCGCGATGGTCTCGTCCGAGGCCTCTGCAGGGCGGATCACCTCGACCAGTTTCATCAACGGCACGGGGTTGAAGAAGTGCAGCCCTGCAATGCGATCTCGGTGCTTGCAAGCGCGGGCGATGGACGCAAGTGGGATAGAGGAGGTGTTCGATGAGATGATGCACTCAGGGCGGACTGCGCTTTCAAGATCGCGAAACAGCGCCTGCTTGACCTCCAGATCCTCGAAGATCGCCTCGACCACGGCGTCGGCAGGCGCCAATCCGGCCAAGTCGTCCACAGGTTCCAGCCGGGCCAGGACCTCGGCGGCCTCGGCCTCACCCATCCGGCCCTTCTCGACCGAACGGTCCAGGCGTTTCCTGATTTCCGCGCGTGCATGGACGGCACCGCCCTCGCGTGTATCGAAGAGCAGCGTGCGCATCCCGCCCTGGGCCGAAACCTGAGCGATCCCCTGCCCCATCGCGCCGCAACCTACGACGGCGGTCACGTAGTCCGATTGGTCCGGATGTTTCATCAGTCCTCCCTCGGTGCGGATCTGGCGCCGCGCTCGGGAGACACTATCACCGCCCATCCGAATTTGAACTCGGAAGATGCGGTAATCTCAGACGTGATCGACAGGCGGAGAAAGCATGCGCCCAATCCGGGCGCAGCAACTATCTGACGAGTTTGGGCCGCGATGGCGCGCCCGGCTTGGCCGTTTGTTCCAGCCGGTTGGGCGCAGAGAGCTGCCGCACCTCCATAGCCCAGTCGAGCGCAGTCAGCTGAGCAGCCTCGGACAAGCCAAGCAAAGTGTCACCAAGACCAGCCTGCAATCGCGCGACCAGCGACTGTGCACTGTCCAGTCGATGCCCACTCAATTCACGACCTGCAAGGGCTTCATTGAACTCCAGAATGCGCCCTTCAGCAGCCTGACGGAATGTATATATGGCCTCTTCCTGAGCCAAAGACACGTAGTGACGTGCGCGGCTGAGATAGGTGCCCACGGCAGGCGTCTGGCGCGCCGTTTGCTCGAACCCGTAGAGCGCGCCCTGGTAGGCTGTACCGGCCAACTCGCTGGTGGTCGGCACAGCTATGGTCCCACGCTCCATGTCCATGCTCAGCATGTCCAGTTTTGCGGATGTGGGCCGTACAACCATACGGTTGAGGTCACCGGACACATCCAGAAACTCGGGCGGCCCGATCATGTTGCAGATATGGACAGCTTGATCGAGCGCATGCGCAACATCGATCGATACCGCACGCTCGTCATCAAGAGTGGTTCCGTCGCCCATCCAGGGCCCACAGCGTACGCGGACTTTCGCATCGGACCCAAGCGCAAGTCGAATGGCGATTGCAAGCGCTTCTGCCAGCCCAGATGCCTGACGTGCTGGGTATGGACTCCACGACCGGCCGGACGATACGTCACGGATACGCGTTTCCACGGCGGCACCCGGCAGTCCTGCACCTGTTACAGCGGACAGATACCGAGACAGATGCCCGTCAAACTCGGCCATGATGTTCTTCGAGACCTTGTGAGTGACAACAAAATGACGTCCATCAAAATTCACGTCATTGGCGATCCCAAAGATCCCCAGACGTTCGCTGGATGGCTCAACCACTGATTCGAAAAAGTCTGTATTTTTCATCTTTTTCTCGGCCAGAAATTCTGGCCGCCCCCGGCCCCCGAACTTTCACCCAAAGTAATCATTCCTTACTCCAGTGCGAAAACGCAGCAGCAATATGTCATCACCTCAGAAAATCCCTCAAGCCGCCGCCTCAGGTGGCGAATATGTCACTTATCTGTCACGATTTTAGTGATTTGTTAAGAACTATTCTCAATTTGCAATCAGCGAGTCCGAATTTGCAATCTTTGGTTTCTTGTGGGGCCATTCAATCAACCCTGAGAGGCTCCTCCGATGAACCCACCAAGCAGCGAGGTAAGGTTTTCACCCAAACCATCACAAACGTATCCGCCCTCCTGAACGACTACAGTAGGCAGCCCAAGCCCTGCAACCGCACTGCCAATGGCCTGAAAACACCCTGTAGAGAGTTGCATGCCTTGGAGTGGATCCCCCTCATAGGCGTCCAGACCAAGCGCGAGGACCAGCGCATCGGGATGGAACGCCTGCAGCACTCCCAGCGCATGATCAAGCGCAAGCAGATAGCTTGCATCCTTGGTCGAGCGCGGCAACGGCACGTTCAGATTAAAGCCAAGGCCATCACCGGCGCCCCGCTCATGAGCATATCCGACCATAAACGGATAGTATTCCCGAGGATCCGCATGCAGCGAAATCGTGAGGACGTCTCGGCGATTGTAGAAGATGCCCTGCGTCCCATTGCCGTGATGCACATCGACATCAAGGACCGCGACACGGTTGTGCCGCGAGCGCAGGCGCTGGGCAGCGATTGCAGAGTTATTCAAGAAGCAGAAACCGCCCGCCAGATCGGCGTAGGCATGATGTCCCGGAGGTCTTGAAAGCGCATAGGCGGCAGGCGCACCGTTCAGTACAGCATCAGTTGCGGCAACAGCCGTCCATGCGCTCCAGCACGCAGCCTCCCAAGTTCCCTGACCAATAGGGCAGGCCGCGTCGGCCTGATGGTAGTTGGCAAGTCCAACCGGTGACTTCGGATACCCGCCCAAAGTACGATCCAGATGAAGGTTCGGGATCACTTCGGGTGCAGCACCGGGGATCTCGGACCAGCTGCGATGTATGTGAGAGAGGAAATGCAGGTATTCGGGCGTATGAACTGCTGCAAGCGGCGCCTGTCCTGCATCCTGAGGGCGTTGAAATGATAGCCCGGCAGCCTCGGCCCCGGCCTTCAGGCGACGCGCGCGTTCCGGCACTTCCTCGGCTGCGCGGAATTGGCCCAGCACAAGGAAAGATTGGGGGTCATGCCCCTCCTGTTCGGGCGCATAGAAAGCAGGTAGTGTCATATTGCGCTGAGCCCTCCGTCCACGGCGATGGCCTGTCCGGTCATGAAGGTGTTCGCAGGATCGCAGAGCGACAGCATGACCGTCACCACTTCTTCCGGGGATGCGACGCGGCGCATCGGTACTCTTGCAGAAATCCGGGCATAGGCGGCATCGCGATCTTCGCCACGCGCTTCGGCCACCTCATCCGCCATATCGTCGAACAATGGCGTCGTGGCGAATGACGGACAGATTGCGTTGACACGGATATTGTGGCGGGCGACCTCGTCTGCGGCCGCACGGGTCAGACCGACAACTGCATGTTTTGCGGCTGCATAGGCCGACAGGTGCCCGGCCCCGAGGATTCCGGCGGCAGAGGCTGTGTTCAGGATTGCTCCACCACCACCCTGTCGCATGGCGGGGATCTGATGCTTGAGGCCCAGAAAGACACCCTTCGCATTGATGGCCATCATACGGTCGAACTCATCGACAGGCGTCGCTGTGATCGGCGCCATCGGGCTGCCGACACCGGCATTGTTGAGGGCAATGTCCAGCTTGCCAAACCGGGCCAGCGTCTGGGAAACCCAATCCGCCTGATCGTCCTCTCGGGAGACATCAACTTTCCGGGCAAGCGCACCGGGGATCTCTCGGGCCACTGCATCAAGCCCGTCGCCATCCACATCCGACAGAGACAGCAGAGCCCCTTCGCCCGAGAACCGGGTTGCTGCAAGGCGCCCGAACCCGCTGGCAGCCCCGGAGATCATTACCACACGCCCCTCGAACCTCACCGAGCATCTCC
>JBGCFK010000144.1:0-4326 GCA_045106875.1 Paracoccaceae bacterium
GGGCCAGATACGGCTTGGGCCAGATACGGCTTGGGCCAGATACGGCTTGGGCCAGATACGGCTTGGGCCCGATACGGCTTGGGGCCGTCTTCCACGACCTTCTTCAACGCTGCCCACTGAGCATCATCCAATCGAGAGGGCGGGCCGGAACCTTTGCGATTGATCAGCCCATCAGGACCTTCGGCATTGAACGGATCACCCCCCTCTCGCGCATGCCGGGATGTGCTGCCGGGCAGCGAGTCTCGGATGATCTGCAGTCCAACACCTGCCAACCGCGCCGCGTCGCTGCGCCGGGCACCGTCGCAGATCTCCACCAACGCAAGCAAACGACGCGATTGTGGGCCGTTCCGGCACCCGTTCGCCAGAGCCCGCAGCGAAGGGCCATCAAAATCATCTCGCAATTGAACCGCTGCACCCATGCCGGACCTCCATTCCAGCTTCGGCGCATTGATTCAGAGATTAGTCCGGCGGGAATCCTCAAAATGAGTCACGCGCTGCGCGCGTTGGTTCTCTACATAAGATCGCTGCGTCAAGTTTTTCTTTGGCTTCAGCATTGCGTCGCGGCTTGCGGGTCGTGGTTCTCTTCGGCATCGCCGCTGGGCCGTGCCACCATCCCGGTCTTTCCGCATTTGAACCCTTGGGCGGTGCCCTGTATCAAGCGCAGCACTGGCTGCAACCAACGGTCTCGCACTGGTCCCTCCGGTTCGACCTCCCGCGAGGTGTACTCGAAGCCTCGTTACTCGATCACGCTGGTCCGAGTTGTTCTCCTCCGCTGTAGTGAGTGCCGTCTTTGCACAGGCGCAACAGCAAACAGGCCAGTTTCCTCGCCACTGCCGCCTGAGCCTTCTTCGGACCTATGCGACGGATCAGCGCCGGCCCCCAGCTCTTGAGTGGCGATTGCCCAGACCATGTCGTCAGCAAGCAGTTCGCAGCCTCGTAGAGGTAATGCCGCGCCATGACATCTCCCTGCTTGCTTATCAAACCGGTCACGTCCTGCTCGCCCGATTGATACCGCTTCGGCGTCAACCCCAGATAAGCTCCGACATCCCGGCTTCGTTTGCACCGCTCCGGGTCCTCAATGGCGGCGGCAAAAGCCAGCGCCGCGATTGGCCCGACACATGGAACTGATGTCAGATGCCAACACGGCTTCGATGCCTGCACCATCGGCTTCACCCGTTTATCCAGCACGGCAATTTGCATCTCGATGGATGCCAGCGCCTCCAGCAGTGCAGTCACGCAAGCGTAGAGAACGTCGTCCTGGTGCGTTGCCTCGCGAACCGCTTCATCGAACTTCTTCGTCCCCTGGCGCGACGGCACCTTGATCCCGAATGGGCGCAGCAATCCCCTGGTCTGACCGAAGAAAGTACGCTTGTTCCTGACCAGTTGATCGCGCGCTGAAAGCACCGCCTTCATTCGATGGCTGTTCTCGGACTTCACGAACACTTCCGAATACCAACCCGTCCGCAGCACCTCAGCCAATGCCTTCGCATCCGCGCGACCCGTCTTCACCGGCCGCGCCTTCATCGCATCGGTGTCAAACGGGCATCCATGACGATCACGGGCAATCCCGGCACCTTCAATGATCGAGCAAGCCACGGGGTTGTCGAGCGCGTCTCAAGACCTGTCCTCCCGACTGAACCTGACCAAAGATGCACCGCTTCCGCGATCATCTCTGGGTGCGGGTCTGCGATACCCTTCCATGCAACCGCGCCATCAGCCTCGATCACGCAAATCGCCGTCTTTTTGAGGCTAGGGCGTTTTCGAACCTGATTGGACCGGTCAGTTCGCGAATGACCCGAGAGCGCGAAGCGCGGCAGGGTATTCGTGATTCAATTTGCTCCGAAAACGCTTTTCTTATGACTTTTCCCGGCTCTGAGCGAATATGGAGCCACTGCACGCCACGCCATTCTGACGTGCAGTGGCGGCGGTGGGATCGTGAGCGGCTTGGTCGAGAGGACCGCGTTAGAGTGTGATCCACCGTCGGCTTCGCCAAGGGCCTGAACCTTTGACCGGCAGGCGATGCGCAGCATCGCTGAGAGGTGGATACGCAGCAGCCTCGCAGCTCTGCACGACAAGCATAGGACATAGCGAAGATGACTGATGATAGCATTGGGATCGACGTTTCCAAAGGGACATTGGACGTACATCGCCTGAGCGACGGGACGCACCGGACATTCGAAAACACACCGCCAGGTTTGCAGGCGTTGCGAGACTGGCTTGCGACAACACAGCCAGCCCGCGTGGTTTATGAGGCGACCGGCGCATATCATGCCATGCTCGAACGCCATTGTGTTGGGCATCTGCCGCTGGTCAAAGTGAACCCGCTTCAGGCGCGGCGCTTTGCCCAGTCGCTGGCAGCCGTGCGAAGACCGACAGGGTGGATGCGGAGATGCTGGCGCGTATGGGTGAAGCGCATGCTTTGCAACCGGATGAACCGACATCGCAGGAACAGCACGAACTCAAGGAGTTACAGGTCGCCCATACCGCGCTGGTCAAGAACCGTACGCGCTTGCTGAACCGGCTCAAAACGCAGACCGTGGCCCTGGTGCGCAAGCTGACAAAGGGTCGCCTGACGCAGATCGAACGACAGCTTGCAAAGATCGAAACCGAGATCAGGACCCGCCTGCAAACCACGCCCGAAGCCGCACGCGCCCATGACATCCTGCGCTCGATCCCGGGATTGGGAGAGGTCTCTGCCGCAGCCATCCTGATCGAATGCCCTGAGATCGGCACCCTGGGCCGCAAGCAAATCGCCAGCCTTGCAGGTTTGCCCCCATCACGCGCCAATGAGGGCAATGGCGAGGCCACGCCTTCATCCAGGCAGCACGCAAGTTCCTGCGAGATGCACTGTACATGCCTGCCCTTGTCGCGACCCGGTTCAACCCGGATATGAAGGCAAAATACGACAACATGCGCGCAGCAGGAAAGCCTGCCAAAGTCGCACTGGCGGCAATCATGCGCAAACTCATTGACCTCGCGAACGCTCTGACAAAAGCTGATCGAAAATGGGTCCAAAAGAGCGCTTGATCAAGACGGATACTCTGATCTTACGATCCGATGTAATATTCCACACTGGTCGCCTTTCGGGCTTGACCGCCAGAAAGACGCCAATCTCTCCGGCCGAGCAGCAACCTCACGATTCATGTATGGGATGTATGACAGCCAACCCCGACCTTCTCGGCGATGAATTCTGCGCCGTAACACCTTCGGGATGACATGGTTTTAGAGGCTATGATTGCCTGCGCAGCCCTCAAATAGCGCGAGCCAAGTGATCATAGCCGGGTCTCAGGTCCCTACAGTGGTTTTGCAACAGACCACACCGCAAGGGAGACCGACTATGACCGATACCAGTATTGCACAGGGCGAGCCTGTTTTGGTTGCGATTGATATCGCAAAAGCCCGCCATGAAGTTTTGATCGCTGTTCCCGGCCGCAAGCGCCGCCGTCGTCTTACTGTGTTGAACCAGCTCAACGACTTCAACCGATTGGTCGCCACACTCTCGGACTATAGTCGTCCTGTCCGCGCGGCTTTCGAGGCCACGGGCAACTACCATCGCGCCTTGGCTTACCGGCTTGGGAACGCCGGTTTTGAAGTGAAGTTCGTGTCATCTGTCGCCTTGGCCCGCACCCGAGTGGCTTTGAACAACAGTTGGGACAAGAACGACCCCAAGGATGCGCAGGTGATCTTGCACATGATGCAGATCGGGAACGAACAATTCTATCATGACCCAATGCTGTGCGGCACGAATGACTTGCAGGAATTATCCAAAACACACGACATCGTATCTCGTTGCAAGACAGAGTTATGGCACCGGGTGCTTACCCATTATCTGCCGCTGTATTTTCCGGAAGCTGACCGCTTCCATCGCAGCTCACGCAGCGACTGGTTCTTTGCCTTCCTCGAACGCGATCCTTGACCGCATTTCATCTCTGTCATGGGACGAGAGGCAGCCATCGCAGACGCCTGGCAAGTTGTCGGACGCAAAGTCTCAAACAAACGTTTGCTTGCTGATATTTGTCAGACCTCCACGTCATCTGCGGGTCTGCCTTTGGCGTTTCGCGAAACGCTCTCAGATGCGGCGCCAACAAGGGCGGGATCGGCGACTATCGCAAAGGCGGGCCAAGGGCTGCCACAGCCGCCTCAAAGGGCGCCAGCGGCATCTCATAGACACCCCCGCCAAGCCGCCCCATCGCGCCCTCGCGGTCCAAGACGCCCAGGCCAATCAGGGGCGCCATACCCGTTGCGGCGATGGCCCGCGCCGAGAGACCAAGCGGCGCGTCGAGGCTCTGATAGGCGGGGTGGTGGCCCAAGGTGATCGCAATGCGT
>JBGCFK010000145.1:0-8957 GCA_045106875.1 Paracoccaceae bacterium
TCCGCCAACAGCTTCTTCAGCTTGGCGTTCTCATCTTCGAGCGCTTTCAGCTTGCGGGCATCCGACACATCCAGCCCACCAAACTTAGATTTGTACTTGTAGAACGACGCAGTGCTGATGCCGTGCTTGCGGCAGACCTCAGCAGTTGGGACCCCGCCCTCCTGCTCTTTGATCATCGCTATGATCTGTTCTTCGCTGAACCGTGACTTCTTCATCTTCCGTCTCCAATGCTTGGGACCGATCCTACTCAAAAGTGGAGGAGTTTTAAGGTCTCAGGTCAACACGCTTGAACAACTGAAGGCGCACCCGCTCTTGTATTTCGGTGCGGCACGGCGCGTCACATGGCGATTCATCGGTGACCACGGCAAGCAGAGGTTGGAGTTCCAACCGGCACAGAACTCGAACAGCGGACCGTTTCCTCTGCAGGCAGTCCGAGATGGGCGGGGTGGATCTGCTAGCGCCATATGCCACAACGACGATGCGAGCTCGCGCGTAACACGCGGTCCACGGAAAACTGAATCGGCTTATATTTTGCTAGAAGGCACTGTAGAGTTTTAGAAAAGTCTTTTTAAACAATAACTTGCTTTCGTATAGTGGTGGGCGGTGACGGGCTCGAACCGCCGACATCTTCGGTGTAAACGAAGCGCTCTACCAACTGAGCTAACCGCCCTACTCACCCGCCGTTTAACGGAGTGCGAGCCATCTCGTCAATCGCTCTGAACGCCTAAACTGTAAAACTTCAGACCTTATCTGACGGGCAGCTCAGCTTGCTACGCCGAGAACTGTTTGCGTGCTGTCTGATGGACCGTGCGTTTTGATCGTCTTATCCACCGCGATGCGCCGCGCTCTACGGAATGTCTGCGTTTCTGTCCAATGGCCGGGTGATCGCTAGCCAAGTCAATCACCGCCTTTCAGGTATGCTGCGGCACCCGGATGTTCATCACAGGTTTGCGGCGGCTGGGTCAACCAAAGGCTCTTCGCCGCTGTTATCGTAGGCTCCTTGCAGCGATACAAACCGCCCCGGATACTCCCGCCATGGAGGCCAGCGATACGCTGACGAACAGCTTTGCAAGTTCCAGCAGCCCGGGCTTCGATTTGACGATCTTCCCTTGAGTGCTTGGCATTGATCGACACTCCCTAATTGCGCTCAGAATGAACAGAAATGTCAGATCAAGCCGTGTGTTTATCATTTAAACAGATGCGACGTGCAGATCAGCTAGTGCGCAAGAGACGCTTCAGCGCTGCCACTGTCATCTGTCGAGGGTGGATTCTCAATCGCATCCTCTTCATCCCAATCGATAGGCTCGGGTTGAGAAACGAGGGCGTGCTGTAGAACTTCAGACACGGTTTCAACCGGGATGATCTCCAACCCGTCCTTCACGTTGTCGGGAATGTCCGGCAGATCCTTGACGTTGTCCTTCGGGATAAGGACTGTCTTTATCCCGCCACGCAGCGCCGCCAGCATCTTCTCTTTGAGCCCGCCAATAGGCAGAACATTACCACGCAGTGTCACCTCGCCGGTCATCGCAATATCCTTGCGAACCGGAATCTCGGTCAGGACAGATACGATCGACGTGACCATCGCAATCCCCGCCGAAGGCCCATCTTTTGGCGTCGCACCTTCGGGGACGTGTACGTGAATGTCGATCTTCTCGAATCGGGGCGGCTTGACGCCATAAGTGGTGGCCTTCGAGCGAACGAAGCTGGCCGCCGCGTCGATCGACTCTTTCATCACGTCGCCAAGTGTCCCAGTTGTTTTCATGCGACCTTTGCCAGGGAGCTTCAGGGCTTCGATATGCAACAGATCGCCGCCAACAGAGGTGTAAGCCAGCCCAGTCGTCACGCCGACCTGATCCTCGTCCTCGGCCAATCCGTGCTTGTGGCGCGGTACACCCAGATAGTCCTCAAGGTTTTCCTTTGTCACTTCCACGGACTTGGCGTTGCCACGAACAATCTCGGTCAGCACCTTGCGGCAAAGCTTCGCAAGTTCCCTCTCCAGATTTCGAACACCTGCTTCACGTGTGTAACGCTGAACCATCATCATCAGGGCGTCGTCGGCCAGCGTGAACTCACCCTTGCGAAGTCCATGTTCTTTCTCCTGCTTTGGCTGCAGGTGTCGACGCGCGATTTCGAGTTTCTCCTGCTCGGTGTACCCAGCGAGCGAGATGATCTCCATTCGGTCCAGCAGCGGCTGGGGCATGTTGTATGTGTTCGCCGTTGTAAGGAACATCACGTTGGAAAGATCGTACTCGACTTCCAGATAGTGATCCGAGAACGTGGCATTCTGTTCAGGATCCAGCACTTCGAGCATCGCCGACGCCGGGTCTCCCCGAAAATCCTGACCCATCTTGTCGATCTCGTCGAGCAGGATCAGAGGATTGGTGGTCTTGGCTTTCTTCATGGACTGAATGATCTTGCCAGGCATGGACCCGATATACGTCCGGCGGTGCCCCCGTATCTCGGCCTCGTCACGGACGCCGCCAAGTGAGATCCTGATGAATTCACGGCCCGTTGCCTTGGCGACTGACTTGCCAAGTGACGTCTTGCCAACACCCGGAGGGCCCACCAGACACATGATCGGTCCACGCAATTTGGCCGAGCGCTGCTGCACAGCGAGATACTCAACGATTCGTTCTTTGACTTTGTCGAGCCCATAGTGATCTGCGTCGAGCACGTCTTGAGCGCGGCCCAAGTCCTTCTTTACTCGAGACTTTTTTCCCCAAGGGATCGACAACATCCAATCCAGATAATTGCGCACAACGGTCGCTTCCGCGGACATCGGCGACATGTTCTTCAGCTTTTTTAGCTCCGTAACGGCCTTGTCGCGGGCTTCCTTGGAAAACTTTGTCTCTTCGATCTGATGTTCATATTCGGATATATCGTCGCGACCCTCGTCACCCTCTCCGAGTTCGCGCTGGATCGCCTTCATCTGCTCGTTCAGATAATATTCACGCTGAGTCTTTTCCATCTGGGTCTTGACCCGACTCTTGATCTTCTTCTCGACCTGCAGAACGGAAATCTCACCCTGAATCAAAGCAAGGATCTTTTCCATTCTCTTGGAGACGTCGGGCTCCTCCAGAAGCTTCTGACGTTCAGACAGCTTTACGCCAAGATGCCCAGCAATTGTATCTGCCAATTTAGACGCATCTTCGATTTCTCCAATGTTGGCAAGCGCTTCCTCGGGAACATTCTTGTTGAGCTTTACATAACGTTCGAAGCGATCGATCAGCGATCGTGAAAGCGCGGCAACTGTTTCTTCAGCAGCCTGGACTTCATCAACCCGCACGATGGCAGCTTCAAAAAAGTCTTCGTTCACTACAAAATCGGTGATCTTGGCGCGTGAACGCCCTTCGACCAGAACCTTCACCGTTCCGTCAGGTAGTTTCAGCAGTTGCAACACGTTGGCAAGCGACCCTACGCGGTAGATATCACCCTCACCTGGATCATCCTCGGCCGCATCTTTTTGCGATGCCAAAAGGATTTGCCGATCATCCTTCATGACCGCTTCCAGTGCCCTGACGGATTTTTCACGGCCAACGAAAAGCGGGACGATCATATGGGGGAATACGACGATGTCTCGCAACGGCAACACCGGGTAGGTGTTGGACGTGGACTGAAGATCCGGTTCGCTCATAGTACTTTGCCCTTCTCGGCCGCCCATACCGACGACTCATTTTCCTGCCAGGTACCAAAGGTGGGCAGTCATGGTGTGCAATTCAAGCGAGAAGCGCGCGGCTCTATGTCAGACGGCACCAACTGCGTCAGGACGCAGTCGCTTCGGCCCCAGCATCGGAATAGATATAGAGCGGCGTTGCCTCACCAGAGATCACGTCATCATTCACGACGATTTCCTGAACGCCTTCCATTCCCGGAAGCTCAAACATCGGGTTCAAGAGAACGTCCTCCAGGATTGACCTGAGACCGCGAGCACCTGTTTTGCGTTCGATGGCCTTTTCGGCAATGGCGGAAAGAGCCTCGTCCGTAAACGTCAACGACACACTCTCCATCTCAAACAACCGCTGATACTGCTTTACCAGAGCGTTCTTGGGTTCGGTCAGGATCGTGATAAGGGCATCGGCATCAAGATCGCGTAGCGTAGCGATCACTGGCAGACGACCTACGAATTCCGGGATCAAACCAAATTTCAACAGATCTTCCGGCTCAAGGATCTCCAGCAAGTCACCGATGCCCTGGTCATCATCAGCTTTAACATCAGCTCCAAAGCCCATAGCAGAGCCCTTGCCGCGCATCGCAATGATCTTGTCCAGACCAGCAAACGCACCACCGCAAATGAACAGTATGTTGGTAGTGTCCACCTGCAGAAATTCCTGCTGCGGATGCTTGCGTCCACCCTGTGGCGGCACGGAGGCGACGGTGCCTTCCATGATCTTCAGAAGCGCCTGCTGCACACCCTCGCCGGATACGTCTCGCGTAATCGACGGGTTATCAGATTTCCGGGAAATCTTGTCGACTTCGTCAATGTAGACAATCCCGCGCTGCGCACGTTCAACGTTGTAGTCAGCAGATTGCAGCAATTTGAGAATGATATTCTCAACATCTTCGCCGACATACCCAGCCTCAGTCAGCGTGGTGGCGTCAGCCATTGTGAACGGAACATCGAGGATACGGGCCAGTGTCTGTGCCAGCAGCGTCTTGCCGCAGCCGGTAGGTCCAATCAGCATGATGTTCGACTTTGCGAGCTCGACATCCGTCGACTTTGCCGAGTGGTTCAGCCGCTTGTAATGGTTGTGCACCGCCACCGAGAGCACGCGCTTAGCCGTCGCCTGTCCAATCACATAGTCGTCCAGAACTTGGCAGATGTCCTTAGGAGTTGGCACCCCATCCGAGGATTTGACGAGATTGTTCTTCGTCTCCTCACGGATTATGTCCATGCAAAGCTCGACACATTCGTCGCAAATGAACACCGTCGGTCCGGCGATCAGTTTGCGCACCTCGTGCTGGCTCTTCCCGCAGAAAGAACAATACAAGGTATTTTTGCTGTCAGAGCCGCTATTTTTGCTCATTATCTATCTCCGGCCAGGACCACACGCCCGACACACTCCATTGTGCAGCTTAACAAGCCGGTAACGCACGAGTCCAAGTTTTTATCGTACCGACCGAGTTCTGGTCTGTCACCCTTGGTGGCTCTAGTTTTCGTCATCTGAAGTCGGCACCCGTTCCTCGACAATATTATCGATCAGGCCCCATTCTTTCGCCTGCTCCGCCGTCATGAAGTTGTCACGCTCCAACGCAGCTTCGACCGCTTCCAGTTGTTGGCCGGTGTGCTTGACGTAAATCTTGTTGAGCCGTGTCTTCAGTTCCTGAACTTCCTTGGCGTGGATCATGACGTCCGTCGCCTGCCCCTGAAAACCACCCGATGGTTGGTGCACCATGATTCGGCTGTTCGGAAGCGAGAATCGCATATCCGGGGAGCCGGCTGCGAGCAGAAGCGAGCCCATCGAAGCCGCCTGCCCAACCACCAGCGTCGAAACTTTCGGCCGGATATATTGCATGGTATCGTAAATCGACAACCCCGAGGTGACGACCCCGCCAGGGCTGTTGATGTACATCGAGATCTCTTTCTTCGGGTTCTCAGCCTCCAGGAAAAGCAGCTGAGCGACCACCAGGGTCGCCATCTGGTCTTCCACAGGTCCTGCGACGAACACAATCCGTTCTTTCAGGAGCCGAGAGAAAATGTCGTAACGCGTTGAGCCACGCGCAGTGATCTCCTCGACGGTAGGTATGATGAAACTGTTAATCTGGTCGACGGGATCTCGCATTGAGTTTGCCTTGTTTCTGGCCGCGCCGGCGTGCGGGGCACCGGCTAAAGGATACTTGAAAGGTTTAATGACTGCTTAGTCGCGCTTCAATGGTAGAAGCCCAATTTTGTTCGGATTTGCCGAATGTTGCCGTCAAGTTGATGCCCAAGGATCGCAGGTGTGATAATCCTCTCCAAACAGAATGAAACTGCCCGCGGGACAAAGAGCCGCGCTATGCGGACTTCGTGAATCCTTCCCGACAAACCGGGGCCACCCGCCCTCTCTGGCTGATTCTGGCGCCAGCTATTTTCCTGCTGCTTTGGTCGGGCGGTTATGTCGTTGCGAAGGTCGCAATTGCTTACGCAGAACCCCTGACCGTTCTTGTTGTGCGTTACACCATGGTCGTCGTCGCCATGGCAGCGCTTTTCCTG
The DNA here is from genome assembly GCA_045106875.1 of Paracoccaceae bacterium. Taxonomy (GTDB): domain Bacteria; phylum Pseudomonadota; class Alphaproteobacteria; order Rhodobacterales; family Rhodobacteraceae; genus Thermohalobaculum. Next base: position 6,191 of record JBGCFK010000145.1, read on the forward strand.
ATCCTGCGGCCGCCTTTACCCAAGACTCGCGCCGAGTGGGTTCATCTGGCAATTGTCGGCCTGCTGATCCAGACGATCTATTTTGGAATGTCATATCTGGCATTCGATGATGGCGTAGCTTCGGGAACGGTGGCGCTGATCATGTCGCTGCAACCGGTTCTCGTGGCAATCGTTGCCCCGCATTGGTCTGGCGAGAGCGTCGGATGGCGCAGGTGGAGTGGCCTTGGCTTAGGTCTGGTTGGCACCGCCGCCGTGATCGTCGCAAGGTCCGAGGTCGAATCTCCCCCAGTGTTGGGATTCCTGTTCGCGGGCATCGGTCTGGCCGGCATGACGATCGGGACGTTGTGGGAAAAACGCTTCGGGTTGTCACATCACCCTGTGACAGCCAACCTGATCGGATTCGCGGCGGGGCTGGCTGGGATTCTGCCAATTGCGCTTGCAACTGAAAGTCAGTCGATCGAGTGGTCTTGGCCTTTTGTGGGCGCTCTTGCGTATCTGGTGATCGGAAATTCGCTGATTGCGACCAGTCTGTTGCTCGCCATGATCCGTGCAGGTGAGGTCAGCCGCGTCTCGGCGCTGCTGTTTCTTGTACCGCCGGTCGCTGGTCTGATGGCTTGGGGAGCGCTGGGCGAGGTAATGCCGCCGCTGGGTTGGGTGGGCATCGTGCTCGCAGGGATCGGAGTGCTGATTGCAACCCGATCCCGATAGTCTAAAGTTGGATCACGCGTCGTCGTCGAGCGCCTCGATCTCGGCCTCAAGCTCGTCCTTGGTGATCGCGGTTTCGGTCACATCGGCCTTTGCGATGATCGCATCTACAACCTTGTCTTCAAACAGCGGAGCCCGGATCTGTTCCAGAGCCTCGCGGTTGTTCCGCACGAACTCGAAGAACTCACGTTCCTGACCCGGGAACTGGCGCGCTTGAGCCATGATCGCCTGGCCAAGATCGCCCTCAGACACTTCGACCTTCTCGCGCTGACCTATTTCGGCAAGCAGCAAGCCAAGCCTTACTCGGCGTTCAGCCAGCTTCTTGTGATCTTCCGTGGTCTCGATCTCGGGATGATCGTGGCCCTGAACGTCCGGGTTCTCTTCGTGCCACAACTGGTGCGCGATCGAGCCCGCTTCGGCATCAACAAGGCTTTCGGGCAGTTCAAAGTCCATCATCTCGTCCAGCGCATCCAGCAACCGACGTTTGACCAGCGAGCGACTGGCGCCCGTGAACTCCTGCCCGACTTGCGACGAGATCTGTTCCTTCAGCTGTTCGAGATTCTCGGCGCCAAATCGCTCGGCCAACGCATCGTTGATCTCGGCGGCCTTGGGCGCGCGGACCTCCTTGACGGTCACTTCGAAGATGGCAGCTTTGCCTGCGAGGTTCTCGGCGCCGTATTCCTCGGGGAACGTGACCTCGACGTCCTTCTTCTCGCCGGTCTTGCAACCGACCAATTGTTCCTCGAATCCGGGGATGAAGCTGCTGGAGCCAAGCACCAGTGGATAGTCCTCGGCTTCGCCGCCTTCGAACGCTTCGCCGTCGACCTTACCCAGGAAGTCGATGACGACCTGATCTTTGTCCTTGGCCTTGGCGGTCTTGCCGCGAGCCTCGTAGTCGACGGATTGTTCGGCGAGGCGACCCAAGGCTTCGTCCACAGCGGTGTCATCGACAGCGACCGTCTTGCGCTCGAGCTTCAGCGCGCCGTAATCCACTTCGGGCACATCTGGCAGGCATTCGTAGACAATCTCGACATTCAGATCATCACCTTCGTCGAAGCTTTCGTTGGTGATCTTGATGTCGGGTTGCCGAGCCGGGCGGTGCCCCTGCTCCTGCAGATGTTCGGCTACTGATCCTTCGACTGTTTCCTGTACGACTTCGCCCATGACGGACTTGCCGAACTGCTTCTTGATCAGCGCCAGAGGGGCCTTGCCCTTGCGGAAGCCCTTCATATGGAAGTCCTTACGCAGGCCCTCCAGCTTCTCGGTGGTCTTTGCCTCCAGATCGGCTGCTGTCACAAGAAGCGCGTATTCCCGCTTCAACCCTTCGGACTTCGTTTCCGTTACCTGCATATCGTCCTCTGTCTCACCCTTTGCGGGGTCGTGTACTTCCAGGCCTGGCGTGGTGCGGGCGGAGGGACTTGCCCCCCCACGCCTTGCGGCACGAGAACCTAAATCTCGCGTGTCTACCAATTTCACCACGCCCGCGTCTCCGGGCCATGCCCGGCGAAATCGGCGCCTCTATAACAACGAGTCTGCTGGGTGGATAGGGGTAATCTGCCGTGTCAGAGGCCAAGATCGCGGAACACGGCGGGAAGCTGCTCGGGGATATCCTCGGCGATCAGGCCAGGGCCGAACTTCAGCGCGCATTCAACGTGAAGCCATGCGGCGGTTTTGGCGGCCTGTATGGGCGTGAACCCGCGGGCCAGAAGCCCCGTGATGAAGCCGGCCAGCACATCGCCCGAGCCTGCGGTTGCGAGCCATGGCGCCGAGCGTTCGTAGTGCGCCGAGTTGATCGCGCACCGTCCATCCGAGTCCGCGATCACGGTGTCCGCCCCTTTAAACAGCACCACGCAACCTGCTCGTGCTGCAGCCTCCCGCGTCGCATCCACTTTGGAGTAGGCCGGGCCCCGCACTGCCGGGTCCTTCAGTTTGGCGAGAATCTCGGGGAACAATCGCCCGAATTCGCCTTCATGGGGCGTGAGGACACATTTCTTATGGAGCATGTGAAACAGCGTGTCCGGATCGTCCCGGAACTCGGTCAGGGCGTCGGCATCGAGTACAG
>JBGCFK010000146.1:0-5846 GCA_045106875.1 Paracoccaceae bacterium
CGGCGGCATACCTTTGCCGCCCATCATGCCGCGCATCATGTTCATCATGCCCTTCTTGCCGCCCTTGCCGAGCTTCTTCATCATGTCGGCCATCTGGCGGTGCATCTTCAGCAGCCGGTTCACGTCCTGCACTTCAAGGCCTGAGCCCTTGGCCACGCGTTCCTTGCGGCTGGCTTTCATCAGGTCGGGCTTCTTGCGTTCTTCCTTGGTCATGGACTGGATGATGGCGATCTGGCGCTTCAGCACCTTGTCGTCCACCCCGGCCTCGTCCATCTGCGTCTGCATCCTGCCCATGCCCGGCAGCATTCCTCTGATGCCGCCCATGCCGCCCATCTTCATCATCTGCTCAAGCTGGCTTTGCAGATCGTTCATGTCGAAGCGGCCCTTCTGGAACCGCTTCATCATGCGTTCGGCTTCTTGCTGCTCGATGGTTTCCTGAGCTTTTTCGACGAGGCTGACGATGTCGCCCATGCCGAGGATGCGGCCTGCGACGCGCTCGGCGTGGAACTCTTCCAGAGCGTCCATCTTCTCGCCAAGTCCGACGAACTTGATCGGTTTGCCAGTGACCGCGCGCATCGACAGAGCCGCGCCGCCGCGACCGTCGCCATCCATCCGGGTCAGCACGACGCCGGAGATGCCGATGCGCCCGTCGAAGTTTTCTGCCGTGGCTACGGCGTCCTGCCCGGTCAGTCCATCGACCACCAGCAGGGTTTCGTTGGGGGCTGCGAAATCGCGGACCTGCTCGACCTCGGCCATCAGTTCGTCGTCTATGGACAGACGCCCTGCCGTATCCAGCATGACCACGTCATAGCCGCCCATGGTCGCCTGCTGCTTGGCGCGCTTGGCGATCGCGACGGCGTCCTGACCTGCAACGATTGGCAGGACGTCGACACCGATCTGGGTGCCAAGGACGCGCAACTGCTCCATGGCGGCGGGGCGGCGCGTGTCAAGCGAGGCCATCAGCACGCGCTTGCCATTGCGCTCATGCAGGCGTTTGGCCAGCTTGCCCGTGGTGGTGGTCTTGCCCGAACCCTGCAGGCCGACCATCAGGATCGTTGCAGGTGGGCTGTCGATCTTCAGCGCGCCGGGGTCTTCGTCTGTGCCCGCAAGCACCTGGATCAGTTCGTCATGCACGATCTTGACGACCATCTGGCCGGGCGTGACGGATTTGAGGACTGACTGGCCGGTGGCCTGTTCCTGAACCTTGCCGATGAAGGCGCGGGCAACGGGCAGGGAGACGTCGGCCTCAAGCAAGGCCACCCGGACCTCGCGCAGCGCTGTCTTGACGTCGTCCTCGCTGAGAGCACCCTTGCCGGTGAGGCCAGAGAGCACACCTGACAGGCGATCTGATAGTGCTTCGAACATAGCCTTCCTCCCTACGATCACACTTGCGGCGCGACCAAACGACAAGCGCACCGGCGGGCGCAACGCGCTGACCGGTGGCGATCCCGGGGCACCCCCGGGACCGGAAGCTCAACCACTTCCGGAATGGCGCGGCGGATACGCCAATTCGCCCACTTTGTCAAACGCGGCAGCACCGTTATACGGGCCCACATGATGTATGTGGTAGCAGCACTCTACAAGTTCACCCCCTTTCGGGATCCGGATGGACTGCGCGCGCCATTGCGCGATGTTGCGGAGGGCGTTGGCGTCAGGGGCTCGGTCCTTGTCGCGCCCGAGGGGATCAACGGCACCATCGCGGGCACACGCTCGGGGATTGATCAGGTGCTGGCACATATCCGCACCTTGCCGGGCTGCGCCGATCTGGACTGGAAGGAAAGCACGGCGCCCAAAACGCCCTTCAAGCGCCTGAAGGTCCGGCTGAAGCGCGAGATCGTGACGCTGGGCCAGCCCGCCGACCCGAACGCGCAGGTCGGGACCTATGTGGCGCCCGAGGACTGGAACGAGGTGGTGCGCGATCCGGACACGGTCGTGATCGACACGCGCAACGACTACGAAGTCGCGATTGGCTCGTTCGAGGGTGCGGAGGACCCGAAGACGGACAGTTTCGGACAGTTCCCGGACTGGTGGGCCAAGAACCGGGATCGCCTGCAAGGCAAGCGCGTCGCGATGTTCTGCACAGGCGGGATCCGCTGCGAGAAGGCATCAAGCTGGCTCATGGGGCAGGGCGTGCCGGAAGTGCTGCACCTGAAGGGCGGAATCCTGAAGTACCTCGAGCACGTGCCCGCGTCCGACAGCACGTGGAACGGCGAGTGCTTTGTCTTTGACGACAGGGTGGCCGTGGGTCACGGGCTGGCGCAGGGCGTGCATTCGATGTGCCATGCTTGCGGACGGCCCGTCTCGCCCGAGGACCGTGCTCACAAGAACTATTGCAGGGGCGTCAGTTGTCCTGCCTGCATGGAAGAGTTCACGGATGCTGACCGCGCCCGTTTCGCGCAACGCCAAGACCAGCTTGACCGCGCGTCAGAGGATTAGACCGGTCACGCCGGTTGAGGTATGATTGCGCGCATTGGTTGAACTGGATTTTGGATGGCCACGATGAGCGAGCTCTCTGACAGACTCTATATCAAACTCGACGAGCGTCTGGATGCGGCAAATGCCGAGATTGCTGCGCTAAAGGGCAAGGTCAAAAAGGCAGAGACCAAGTCCTTCTTGCAGAAACTTGTCCCCTACACGGCGATTGGGGCGTTTCTGATCTCGCTGACTACGGCTCTGTTCACCTATTACGACCGCTTCGTCACGGGACCGGCAGAGGATGCCCGCGCGACCATGGACAAGATGTCGGAGATCGCGCTGACACTGAATCGGGCGACACTGGAAGGCCCGAAGGAACTGCAGGCAGTCATGGCAGCGATGGCGCCCCAACGCACAGGGTTGCTGGAGCGCGCCATTGGCTACTTTGAGACGCAACCCGACCTTTTGACCTATGCGGATTACCTGCTGTTGGGGAACGAGCTGATCAATTTCGGCAATACCGGATTGGCGGCCGAGGTGGCTGATGCTGCGATGGAACGCACGGCGGACCCTTTGGCACAGGCGAACGCGAAACTGCTGAAGGCGAGCGCGCTTACCATGCTGTCGTCGATACGGGACCTGCCAAAGGCCCGGGCGCTGCTGGATTCGGCGATAGCCGAGGTCAAAAATACAAATGCGCCCTCGGTCTACGGGGTCATGATGGACATCCATGCGGGGCGTATTTTCCTGGAGCTGATGGCGGGACAGTGTGAACTCGCCCAGTCCAGGGTCGCGGAGTTTGCGCGGGCTCTGGATCAGCGTCAGATCCCCGAAATGTTTCGGGACAATGCGCGCCAGAGTCTTTCGAGCGCTCAGGAAACCGTCCCTGGTGATTGTAGGCTGGATCTGTCGGCTCTCTAAAGCTGTTCCGACATGGACGGGCGCGGAAATGGCCCACCATGCCGCGCGCACTCGGGTCATTTCCGGTGTTCATGGTTCAGATTTGTTCGAATGGGCTGTCGGCGGTTGATCCGCGGGGGCGGCTGGCAGATCTGTCAGGACTTGCGCAGCTTCTCCCAGAAATCCTTGGCCTTGGCGAACCAGTCATCGTTTTCGGGACTGTTGTCCTGGCCGCCCTCTTCAAACTCCCGCAGCAGTTCTTCCTGGCGCTTGGTCAGGTTGACCGGTGTCTCTACGGCAAGCTCGATATAGAGATCACCGACCTGACCCTGTCTTTGCAATGCAGGCATGCCCTTGCCGCGCAGGCGCAGTTGCTTGCCGGACTGTACGCCCGAGGGGACCTTGACCTTGGTGCGTCCGCCATCAAGCGTTGGCGCCTCGATCGCGCCGCCGAGAGCCGCGGTCGTCATCGGTACAGGGATCCTGCAATAGAGGTTCACGCCGTCGCGCTCGAAGATAGGGTGCTTGGCGACGTCGATGAAAATATAAAGATCGCCCGCAGTGCCGCCATTGGGTCCGTTATCGCCTTCGCCTGCCAGTCGGATCCGAGTGCCCGTCTCGACACCCGGTGGCACTTGCACGTTCAACGCGCGCTCCTTGCGCTGCAGACCGGCCCCTGCGCACGAGCCGCACGGGTTCTTGATGATCTGGCCGCGGCCCTGACAGGTCGGGCAGGTGCGTTCGATGGTGAAGAAGCCCTGCTGTGCACGAACCTTTCCGTGGCCCTGGCAGGTCGGACAGTTCTGCGGTTGCGCACCGCCCTCGGCACCAGTGCCCTTGCAGGTATCGCACGCCACGGAACCGGGCACCGAGATCGAGGCCTTCTTGCCCTCGAACGCTTCTTCAAGGCTCACCGCAAGATTGTAGCGCAGGTCCGCCCCGCGCGCCTGACGTCTGCGGCCGCGGCCACCGCCGCCCGCGGCGCCGCCGCCCATGAAGTCACCGAACAGGTCTTCGAACACATCTGCGAACGCACCGCCAAAATCGCCCTGACCGCCGCCACGCGGCCCGCTGCCCATGGATCCATCAACGGCCTCGTGGCCGAAGCGATCATAGGCGGCTTTCTTCTGTGCATCCTTCAGCACATCATAGGCCTCGTTCACTTCCTTGAACTGGGCCTCGGCGTTTGGATTGTCCGAGTTGTGGTCCGGGTGAAGGGCACGGGCTTTCGCGCGATACGCCTTCTTCAGCTCGGCTTCATCGGCGCCCTTACCAACCCCGAGCACATCGTAGTAATCACGTTTTGCCATGGGTCGACCTTTGCGTTTCTTCTTGGTCCGCGCCGAGGCACAAAACCACGTTCATGCGCGAGCGTTCTGCCACCGCATAGCCATGAGCGAGCAGCAGGTCCAGTGCGGGCGTGATCTCGCCCCGCCGCGCCTCCAGGATCACCATGCCGGGCCAAAGCGCTCGCGGTGCATCTTTGAAATAGGGTGCCAGTACGTCTTCTTCCATGCCCTCGATGTCGATCTTCAGTGCGTCGACCCGCGGAAAACCGGCCCATCCAACCACAGCGTGCAGCGGACGCAAGGCGACACGGGTGCCTTTGTCAGCCAGCGCCAATTCGCCCCTATTGGTGTTGGACGTTGCCAGATGTGCCGAGCCTTCCTCCGCACCCAGCGCGACTTCTGCCACCACGACATCGTCGGCACCTGACGCCGCAAGGTTGAATTTCAGCCGCGTGACGTTCTCCGGGTCGGGTTCAATGGCCAGCGCTTTCAATGCTTTGCCGCGCGCCTCCGACCTGACGGCCAGAGTGTAGAGCCCGGCATTCGCCCCAGCGTCCACAAAATACACTGGCTCGTCGGACGCCCGTACATGCACGCCCAGTGCCGCGCGCTCGGCCCAGTCCCAGAACTGCACCCCGCCGAAGACCCGTTTGTCCGAGAGGTTCTCGCCCGGGTAAAGCCGTGCGTTCTGCCCGGGAAACACCTCGACATCGTACGGGCCCTTTCGGCCAGCGGTGACAACACGGCGGATGAGCGAGCACGCTCGGCGCGCCCACGCGCCACGGCCAAGCGTCTGACCATAGCGGCGCAGACTCTCCATCCGGGGCGGCAGGGCAAAGGCTCCAAACGCAGCGACGTCTCCGGACCCAGCCGGAGACGTTGCCACCTGCCCGCGCCCACCTCCGAGAGGGGTGGCGGGGGAGGTCATGGTCAGGAGGCCTTTTTGTCGTCGTCTTCCGTGACGTCAGTGAACTCGGCGTCGACGACGCCGTCGTCCCCTGCGGGCCCGGCACCATCTGCAGCAGCGTCCTCAGCCGCAGCAGCTTCCGCCTGATCCTTGTAGATCGCCTCGCCCAGCTTCATCGATGCCTCGGCCAGAGCCTGAGACTTCTCGGTGATGGCTGCGGCGTCTTCGCCGTCCACAACTTCCTTCAGCGCCGCGATGGCAGTCGTGATGGTCGTTTTGACATTTTCGTCGACCTTGTCGCCATGCTCTTCGATCGACTTCTCGGTGGCGTGGAT
>JBGCFK010000147.1:0-7020 GCA_045106875.1 Paracoccaceae bacterium
GCCACACGTATGTCCGGTCCGCCAAAGGCTGCGATCATGTAGTGAATGGCAGGGATTGGTTTTCGGGCGTCGGCCAAAATTGTACACCATGGGGCGTGCGTGTGAACAACAGCGTTGATATCCGTCCGCTGGCACATGATATCTCGATGAAAGCGCCATTCAGATGACGGCCCGTTTGGCCCTTCCCAGGCACCGCCGTTATCCGAAACTGCCATTTTTGCCATCATTTCAGGCATGATTTTATCGTAGCTGACGGATGTCGGTGTAATCAGCATCTGATCTTCGACTCTAACCGAGACATTGCCGGCAGCGCCCCTATTCAACCCGTCCGCTTCGAGTTTTTTGCAGGCAGCGACCATTTCTGCTCTGATCTTGGCTTCGCTCATGACGTCAACATGGATTGCGCGGCGGTTCGCCCGCCAGAAAGCGCCTGACCTCTTCCGCAGCCTGTTCAGCAGCGAAAGTCACCGTACGAACAGAGGCTCCGGCAATGTGCGGCGTCAAAGTGACATTGGGAAGCTGAAGAAGCGGCCAGTCTTGTGGCACGGGCTCGACCGCGAATGTTTCCAACATCGCACTTCCCAACGGGCCACTCTGCAATGCTTTGGTCAGGGCCTCGTAATCCACCAAAGGGCCGCGGGCCGTGTTGACAAAAAGTGATCCCGGCTTCATCGCGGCGAAGGCAGCGGTATTCATCATACCAGTTGTTTCCCCGGTTACACGGGGATGCATGGTCACGACGTCGCTCTCGGTGATTACTTGATCGAAGGATACCAGTTCCACACCTGCCGCGGCATCCTCAGGCTCAAGTTGGACATAAGGGTCGTTGACAAGAATCTTGCATCCAAAGGCGCGCAGGAGCCGAACAACCTTGGTTCCGATATTGCCATAACCAATTACGCCCACCGTCATTTCGCTCAACTCGCGGCCGGTGACATCGGCCCGATAAAGGTCGCCCCGCCAGTTTCCCTTGCGCAGGTCTTCGTGCCCTTCACGTATCTTGCGTGTTTCCGCCAGAATGGCCCCGATGGTGAATTCGGCAACCGCCGAGGAATTTCGACCCGGCGTGTTTACGACAAGAACGCCATGATCATTCGCTGCACCCATGTCGATGTTGACGGGCCCGCCGCGTGACACTGCAATCATCTTCAGCCCCGGTAGACGTTCGAACATGCCGCGTGACATCGGCGCCAGATGCGTGACAAGAATCGAAGCGTCGCCCACAAATTCCACCACATCGTCGGCACTTCCCAGGTATTCTTTCAACCCATCCATACCTGCCACGGCATAACCGTGCTCCATCGGCACATCTGGCCAATCATCTTTGCGGGTACGTGTGACCACGTCGCTGCCACAAGCATCCTGAAGCTTCTCGTCAAAGACCTCGGGTAGCATGAAATGATCGCCTATGATGGCTACTTCGCTAGACACTCGAGCCTCCACTGTTTGACAATGCGCCCCAGATCGGACCAAGGGCCACACGTGCGTCCCGATAGGCCGGATAGATCCGGTCGTAAACCGACCGCAGTGTCGCATCCGGTGCTTCTGGCGCACCAAGGCGCGGCGAGACCCACTCAGCGATGCAATGTTCCATATCCGGATAGGCCCCGATTGCCACTGCAGCCATCATCGCCGCCCCGGCTGCTCCGGCTTCTTCGCGGGTCGAAGTGCGTACCGAAGCGCCAACGGTTGAGGCGAATATGCGTCTGAGCGAGTCCGAACGCGCAGCCCCCCCCGTCAGCCTGATTTCTTGCGGAATGCTTCCCATGGCGGTGTAGCAGTCGCGTGCGGCCAGCCCCAGTCCCTCAATTGCCGCACGGATCATATCGGCAAACCGATGTTCGGTTGACAGCCCGATGAAACTGGCCCGGGCGGCAGGGTCTACGAAAGGACCCCGCTCACCTGCTTCCGAGATATAGGGGTGGTATAGAAGCTGGCCGGGCGCGCTTGTCGCAAGCCACTCGTCAATTCGAGCGATAAGTTCTGAGTGAGTGGCTTCCTGGCCAAAGTCCTTGAGCATGCTGGCAGCCATGTTCAAGAGCCAGTCTATGTTCAGCGTCGATGCCATGTTGGATTGAATCTGTGCGACCATTCCCGGGATTGGCAGCGGCATGATGTAACCAGTGAGATCGTCATTGAAGAAGGCATCATTTTGCGGTGTGGCACGCATGTGCATGCCGGTCGAGCCTATGATCGTGCATCCGGCGGGTGCGCCATGGGTATAGATGCCTCCGCCGAGTGCGGTACAGGGCACATCAAGAAAGCCCAGCACAACCGGCACGCCAGCAGGCAAGCCCGTCTCATTTGCGGCCTTTGCGCTCAATGGATGGGTCGTTTGCGTGCCATCTATGATGTCGGGCAACAGTCGTTTTTCCGACAGCAAACCAAGTGCTTCCAGAACCCGGTCGTCGTAGGTGCGGGTGCGGAAATTTCCGAACGTGAAAACCGCCTCGCAGGGGCCAGTTGCGCGAACGCCGGTCAAGTTCAGATAAAGCCAATCCTTGCAATGCAGTGCTGCGTCCGCGGCTGCTATGACCTCGGGCGAGGTCTCTTTCATGTGTGCCAGCTGCGCACCCATCTGGCAGGCATTGAGCCCTGCACCTGTAATGCCAAAGCGTTCACGGTCCGCGGCACTGCCGCGTTCTCTTTCGACGACAGGGGCCGCACGGGCGTCGAGCCAGAGCCAGGCGTCGGTAACCGGGCGATTGTCGCGGTCAATCAACCAAGTCCCGTCACCCTGTCCCGTAACAGCGACAGCCGCCACCCGCGTCGAAAGCTTATCAACCTTCTCGCCAAGGTCGCGCAGCGTCTTGGCACAATCGGCCCAAGTGTCATCCATTGACTGAACGGCCGCGCCATCGGGTCGGGTTTGATACTGGTTTGGCACCGATGCAACCGCGATCTGATTGCCAGCGAGGTCGAAGGCAATCGACTTGATCACCGAGGTTCCGGCGTCAATGCCGATAATGATATCACCACCCGGAGCCATCAGGCCAGATCCCGCCCGTGGCTGATGGCCATGCCAGTATCCGGGTCGAAGATGTGCAAGTCCGACGGTTCGAGCCGAATTGCGATCTGATCTCCGACCGCCACATCTGCGCGATCATGTTCGACAAGCACCACTGTCGCATCGGCGAAACTTGCGGCAATATGGCTCTGGTCTCCCAGCCATTGGTTCGTCAGTACGGTCGCTTGCGCCCCTTCCGCATCCCTTCTAACAGCATAGGGACGTAACCCGATTACGACTTTCCTCCGCTTCAGGATGGCTTCGCGCACTTCTGGTGCAAAGGTATCTTCGGCATACACCAGCTCCTTTCCGCCTTCGAGCGCCATGTGCAATTCACCGCCAGTAGCTGACATGGTCACAGGGAAGACGTTCATGGGTGGCTCACCCACAAAGGTTCCGGTAAACAGGTTGGCCGGCCGATCTTTGATTTCAGCAGGGCTGGCGTATTGCTGCAGCACCCCGTCCTCCATTACCGCGATCCTGTCAGCCAGTGCATTTGCTTCGGTCTGGTCATGGGTCACCAAAATTGCGGTCATACCGCGCTCTTTGATGAAATGCTTGATACGTCCACGCAGCAGCGTTCTGAGCTGTGGCTCAAGCTGCCCCATCGGTTCGTCCAGCAGGAAGAGGTCCGCTTCGCGGATCAGGGCACGGGCCAAGGAGGCACGTTGTTGCTGTCCACCTGAAAGTGAGTTTGGCGATCGCTCCAGAATATCGGTGATCTCCAGCATCTCAGCCACTTCATGCACTTTCGCATCAACTTCGGCTGCGGGAAGGCGTGCCGCCTTCAATGCAAAGGCGATATTGTCGCGCACGTTCACCGTCGGATAAAGCGAGTAACCTTCGAACGCCATTGCCACATGGCGTTTGACCGGTGGCAACATCTGCACCTCGCGTCCCGCCAAGTGTATTTTCCCGCGGCTGGTTTCTTCAAATCCGGCAATCATGCGCAACGTCGATGTCTTACCGCACCCCGACGAGCCCAATAGCGCGATGATTTCACCTTTATTGACGTCCATACTGACATCTCGAACTGCGTGAACGCCTGAGCCCACGACACCGTAGAACTTGTCGATGTTCTCAAGCCTGAGCACCGGTTCCGTCATGCGCTTTCTCCCGGGAGGATACGGTCGCCCGTGGTGCGATCGAACAAAAGCTCGCTTGCGTCATCGATGGCAATATGAGCGGTGCCGCGATCTGGTGCTGTAGAGCCCGCGGGGCGGGAGATCAGGATTTCTCGACGTTGCCGGGTCACTGCAAGCGTCACGGTCTTTTCGTTCAGCGGCGTTTCGACTTCGATTTCCACCGGGAACGCACCGGGTGCTGCGGCTTCAACAAAGCGGATCGCTTCAGGCCTAATTCCCAAAATGCAATTACGGCCCACAGTTTTTCCATAGCCTTCTCCAAGCGCAACGCTGGCACCTGAAAGGCGTACTTCCGGAACCTCCGCGCCTTGCTCAGGTACGACGTCGAGAAGGTTGATCGCAGGATCGCCGAACAGGCGCGCGATACGAGTATTTCCGGGTGTGAGGTAAATTTCCGCCGGGGTGCCAACTTGGGCGATGCCATGCTCGCTCATTACTGCAATCCTGTCGCCGAGCGCCATTGCCTCTTTGTAGTCCTGCGTGACGTAGATCACTGTTGCTTCCTGGGCCTTGAGCAGACGGGGCAACTCCAGACGCATCTCGAACCTCAGTTTGGCATCGACGTTCCTAAGCGGATCGTCGAGAAGCAGGATCGATGGTTCCGCCGCCAGAGCACGGCCCAAGGCTGTGCGTTGCTTTTGACCATTGGAGAGTTCCTTTGGTTTGTGGCCAAGGACATGTTCGATCTTCAAGAGCTTTGCGACTTCGCTCACACGGCTGGTGATACCTTGCTTGGTTTCGCGTCTTGCTGTCAGGGGGCTGGCGATGTTCGCATGGGCATCCATATGCGGGAACAGCGCAAAGTTCTGGAACGCCATGCCTATGCCACGGTCTTCAGGTTCGACCCCGTCCATATCCAGGCCATTGACCAGAACCTGCCCTTCGTCTGGGTCAATCACTCCGGCAATCAGGCGAAGTAACACAGTCTTGCCAGCACCAGACGGTCCGAAGAGCACCAGCGTTTCGCCCTTGGCAACGCTGAGCGACACACCATCCAGTACCGTGTCGGTTTTGAATGACTTGACGATATCGGTGAGTTGGATCGACATTTCTTACCCTTTTACCGCGCCGAGCGAGAGACCTTCGACCAGATAACGCTGTGCATAGAGAGCTAAGGCCAGCGTTGGTAGGATCGACAGGATAATACCGGCGGCGATCTGACCGTACTGGATGCCCGATGCCGTGACAAAGGCCAGCGCGCCTACCGTTACAGGTTGCTTGTCGGCCGAAGCGAGGACCAGCGCGAAGATGAAGTTGTTCCAGGCGAAGATGAAAGCCAGGAGGCCTGCCGCCGCGATCCCCGGCATGGCCAGCGGCAAAGCGATTTTGCGGAAGGTCGCCCAGAAACTATGACCTGCAATACGGTACGCGTATTCGATGTCAGCCGGAATATCCTCGAAATACCCGCGCACAATCCAGAGGATCAGAGGCAGAACGATTAGCTGATACACCCAGATCAAGCCAAAATAAGTGTCCGCTAATCCCAGTTTCTGGAAGTAGATCGTCAGGGGCAACAGTACCAGTAAGGGCGGCGCAAAACGGAAAGACAGTAACGTGAAGGCAATGTCTTCTGAACCTCGGAATTTCAGCCGCCCGAAAGCATAGGCCGCCGGAATGCCTAAAATCAGACCGACAGCCACAGAGGCAGTGGAAAGATAAAGCGAGTTGAAGAGGTTCGACATGAAATTGAATTCCAGCTTTCCTGCCGCTGTATCCAACTCGCCGGTGATGAGAGCCTGATAATTCTGAAACGTAGGTTCAAAAACGATCGAGGGCGGCACCCGCAGGATTGTCTCGTTGGTCTGGAAGCTCATGAGGACGATCCAGAAGATCGGAAACATGAAGAACAGGATGACCAGTGTGATTGCGATGCCGCGCAGGACGCGTTCAAGTGTGCTTGTGTGTTCCATCGTTCAGGCCTCCCCTCGCTGCTTTTCACGCAGCTTCAACCAGTTTTTGATGAAGACGCTCGACAGGAAATAAGTGATTGCCCAGAGGATCATCAGCAATGCAGCTGATCGGCCCACGTTGGTCGACTGGAAAAAATTCAAGTATGCCTCGACCTGAAAAACCGTCAGCCTGTCACCTGGGCCGCCCTGCGTCATGGCGTAGATAATGTCGAATTGCTGGATGGATTCGATGACACGGAACAACGTCGCGGTCAGCAAGAACGGCGTGAGCATCGGTAGAGTAATGCGCCAGAAGACAAAAAGCCTTGGTACACCATCAAGTGCGGCGGCCTCAAATGGTTGTTGCGGCAAGGAACGCAGACCTGCCAGCAGCAGGATCATGATGAAAGGCGTGTAGACCCAAATATCGACCAGCACTACGGTGAGCATCGCTGTGGAAGGATCGGACGCCCAACGGAAATCTTCAAACCCAATCAGCGACGCAAAATAGCTGAGGATGCCGAAGCCGGGATTGGTCATCAGCTTCCACATAAGTGAGGCAAGCGCTGGCGCCGTCATCAACGGCATCAGGAGCATGATAGACACGAAGTTGTTGAACCGGGTTCGTTTTTGCAAAAGCAGCGCAATTCCCAACCCGAACATCAGTTCGAGCCCCACGGTCAGGAACGCATAGGTAAGTGACACCTGAAGCGTGTTCCAGAACGAGCTGTCAAAAAGGAAGTTCCAGTAATTCTCGCCCCAGTTCCACTTGTGGGCCCAAGGCTGGGACAGACGGTAGCGCTGGAGCGAGTATGCGACTGCGGTGAAAAAGGGGATCAGGATTCCAATGCAGGCCAGAAGCGCCGGCAGGCTCAGCACGTAAGGTAGCCAGCGACGGCTGATGCGAAAGCCCTTGCGTTTCGGTGGGCTGGCGGCGTCTGACATGGAAAATCCCTCCCGCGCGTCCGGCGAACAGGCC
>JBGCFK010000148.1:0-4038 GCA_045106875.1 Paracoccaceae bacterium
GGTAGGTCTGCCCGACGGCCAGATGCGTCTGCTTGACATCCAAGCGGCACCGTCACACTTTTCGGGAAGACGAACGGATCTATAGCTTTTCGAGGGTGCGATGATGATCAGCACGTGCATATCGGCTCGATCAGCTTGGCACATTGGCGGAAGCCGGGGAGACGTGAGATGAACGCTCTTGCGACACCGCCGGATCTGACCGAGGGGCTGGACAAATGTAGCGGCTGTCCGATCCGCAACAGGGCCGTCTGCAGCTATTCGTCACCTGCCGAACTGGTCGCGCTCGATGCTGCCAAATTCTACCGGGACTACGAACCGGGCCAGGAAATCGTCGGCGAGGGCCAGCCAACTGCCTTCGTGGGGTCCGTGGTCTCTGGTGTAGTTGCGCTCTACAAACTGCTCGAAGATGGGCGCCGCCAGATGGTTGGTCTGCTCTTTGCCTCTGATTTCATTGGCCGCCCGATGCGCTCGCTTGCGCCTTTTGACGCGGTAGCCATTACACCGGTCCGCATGTGCCAGTTCAAACGCTCCCAGTTCGAAGTCCTGCTGGCGGAGAGCCGCTCTCTGGAACGTCGCCTGCTGGAGATGACGCTGGATGAACTCGATGCGTCTCGGGCCTGGATGCTGCTGTTGGGCCGCAAGACCGCGCGCGAAAAGCTGGCGAGTTTTCTGTTGATGCTTGCGCGCAGAACCGCGGCGCTGGGCAACAATCCAATGCGTCCGGGGATGCAGGTCCAGAACCCGCTGACGCGTGAGACAATCGCCGATTTCCTCGGCCTCACCATCGAGACCGTCAGTCGTCAGTTCACCAATCTGAAGTCCGAGGGTGTGCTGGATCTGCCGTCACGCCAGGATGTCATCCTTCGCGATCCTGCCGAGCTTATGCGGCTGGCAGGTGAAGATGACCTTGATGAAAGCGATCTCGCCAGCGCCTGAGTGCGTTTCAACTGAACTGGGAAGCCAATCCCGAGGGCTCTCTTGACCCAGATCAAGGTGGCACCTCCGTCCGAATGCAATGTTCCTCTCAAGAATCGGAACAGATGCGGAGTCGGATCGTGCAAACAGCCGCCAAACTTGTCTTATCGGGCATCGTGATCGTCTTTGCTGCACTGGCGGCAAACTGGGGTCATGACATCGCCTATCAGGTGAATGCCTTCATCATCATGGCAGTGGCTTCGGGCTATTTTCTGTGGACCATGACGCGCGAGCCATCTGCGATCGCAATCGAGGGCACGGAGAGTGCCACAGGCTACATGGATGATGTGATCCGCGCCGGTGTCATTGCCACCGCGGGCTGGGGTGTCGTCGGCTTCCTGGTCGGGGTTGTGATTGCCTTCCAGCTGGCGATCCCTCAGCTAAACCTGGACATTCCGTGGACGTCATTCGGGCGGCTGCGCCCGTTGCACACTTCCGCTGTTATCTTCGCCTTTGGCGGGAACGCGCTGCTCTGCACGTCGCTTTACATCGTGCAGCGCACCTGTGCTGCGCGGTTATGGGGCGGCAATCTCGCGTGGTGGGTGTTCTGGGGATACCAACTGGTGATCGTGCTGGCCGCGACGGCCTATGTCTTTGGTGGCTCGGAGGGCAAGGAATATGCCGAGCTGCCATGGCATGTCGACATCATCCTTACAGTCGTCTGGGTCGCCTATCTCGCCGTGTTCCTCGGCACGCTGATCAAGCGCAAGGAGCCGCATATCTACGTGGCAAACTGGTTCTTCCTGGCCTTCATCGTGACAGTCGCGATGTTGCATGTCGTGCGTAACCTAAGCGTGCCCGTATCGATGTTTGGCTCGACCAGCTACAGCGCCTTTGGCGGTGTGCAGGACGCGCTGACCCAGTGGTGGTACGGTCACAACGCTGTCGGATTCTTCCTGACCGCCGGGTTCCTTGGCATGATGTATTACTTCGTGCCCAAGCAGGCCGAGCGGCCCGTCTATTCCTACAAGCTCAGTATCATCCACTTCTGGGCGCTGATCTTCCTCTATATCTGGGCGGGACCGCACCATCTGCACTACACGGCGCTGCCCGATTGGGCGCAGACGCTGGGTATGGTGTTCTCGATCATCCTCTGGATGCCCTCGTGGGGCGGCATGATCAACGGGCTGATGACCCTGAACGGTGCATGGGACAAGCTGCGTACGGACCCCGTGCTGCGAATGCTGGTCGTGTCGGTCGGGTTCTACGGCATGGCGACGTTCGAGGGGCCGATGATGTCGATCAAGGCCGTCAACAGCCTTAGTCACTATACGGACTGGACCATCGGACACGTGCACTCGGGTGCGCTGGGCTGGAACGGCATGATCACCTTCGGGGCGCGCTACTTCCTTGTGCCGCGTCTCTGGAACACGCAGCGGCTCTACTCGCTGACACTGGTCAGCTGGCACTTCTGGCTCGCGACCCTGGGGATCGTTCTCTACGCCGCATCCATGTGGGTTACCGGCATCATGGAGGGCCTGATGTGGCGCGAAGTCGACCAGCATGGCTTTCTGGTGAACTCGTTTGCCGACACCGTCGCGGCGAAGCTGCCGATGTATATCGTGCGCGGACTTGGCGGGGTCATGTACCTGACCGGTGCACTGATCATGTGCTTCAACCTCTGGAAAACCGCGAGAAGGCAGGTGCGCGCCGCCGAACCTCTGGTCGTCGCGGCGGAGTGAGATCATGCCAGTCAGATTTGCACCCGACCACCCGGTCCACCTCAATCCCGCCGACGGTGCGCGGCTGTGCCTTCGGTTCTGTCGATCGCCCGTGCGTTTGATGGCCCTGCAGGCACACCGTGCACGGCGGCTCAGTGAGGGCGAGGCGCTCTGCGCCCTCTATTGCCGGACCTTCATTCGCGGGCGACCTGTCACCCTGAATTTCCCCGCGGCCCGAGGCCGCAGGATCGCGACTGCCAAGGCGAGGACGCTATGACCAAGCAATCAACCACGACCCAGAAAATCCTGAAACAGCACGGCAAGATCGAGCGTCATGCAACCTTGCTGCTGATCCTCTCGCTGATCGTCGTCTCCATTGGCGGCATCGTCGAGATCGCACCGCTGTTCTACTTGCAGAATACCATCGAGAAGGTGACGGGCATGCGCCCTTATTCGCCGCTCGAACTGCTGGGGCGGCAGATCTATATCCGCGAGGGCTGCTATACCTGTCATTCCCAGATGATCAGACCCATGCGGGACGAGGTCGAGCGGTACGGACACTATTCGCTTGCAGCCGAAAGCATGTATGACCACCCGTTCCAATGGGGTTCGAAGCGAACGGGTCCGGATCTGGCGCGGGTTGGCGGACGCTATTCGGACGAATGGCACGCGGACCATATGCAATCGCCGCGTTCGCTGGTGCCTGAAAGCATCATGCCCGCCTATCCGTGGCTGGCGGAAACCCGGCTGGATTTCGACAATGTGGCAGCGCATCTTCAGGCGAACCGTGCCGTGGGTGTGCCTTACACGGATGAAATGGTCGCAAGCGCGCTTGGCGATCTGCGTGCTCAGGTGAACCCGGACGGCGACGGTGTGGACGACCTGCTTGCCCGATACCCCAAGGCTCAGGTGCGCAATTTTGACGGCAACCCCTCGATCACGGAACTCGACGCCATGATCGCTTATCTGCAGATGCTCGGAACGCTCGTGGACTTCTCGGTCTACGAGGCCGAAGCGAACTATCGCTGAGGAGGAACGGATGGAACTCTACACTTGGCTTCGTGCCTTCGCAGACAGCTGGTTCCTGATCGCCATGACGCTGTTCTTTGTGGGACAGATCCTGTGGGCCTTTCGGCCAAGTGCGCGTGAGCAGCACAGGGACATGGCCCAGATACCCCTTCGCAATGACAAGCTGGAGGACTGATCCCATGTCCGGCCAAGACACCGACCAAGCCAAACTCGAACTTGACGAGATTACCGGCACCGCGACCACTCAGCATGAATGGGACGGGATCACCGAACTTGATACGCCTCTGCCGCGCTGGTGGCTCTGGACATTGTATCTGACCATTGTCTGGGGGATCGGTTACATGATCCTCTATCCCGCCTGGCCGATGATCTC
>JBGCFK010000149.1:0-7250 GCA_045106875.1 Paracoccaceae bacterium
CTCGTTCGCCGGTGACGACTACAACAGGGACAGAGTAGCGGTGTTGACGAGCTATTTCGGCAGCAAACTCAATAACATCTACATCAGACACCCTGTAGTCGAGCAACAGGAAATCAGGCGTTTCCGTCTTCAAGGCTTGCCTTGTATCCGAGATTGTCGATGTCTCGATTATTTCCAGCTCGAACTTGGACTTTTCCGACAGGCGCTTGATCATTCGTCGATCAATTGAGTCGTCATCCATCAAAATACACTTTAGCCGACCGACGTTGTCCCCCGACACACTTCCAGACGGAGTTGTGTATTCGCCAACAGTTGAGCTGAATGCGGTGTTCAACATTGCCGTAACCTCGAGTTCGATATGCAGTTTGTTGTTTGGAGCAGTCCCAAGGGATTAGTCTGTGTCAGCCATCGCGGCGATTTTCGCCGGCAGTGAAATATCAATCAGCGTGCCTCGCTCACCATCCGGCCCATTGATCTCGATAGATCCATCCAAACGGCCCACGATCTTTCGTGCGATCGAAAGGCCAAGCCCGCTTCCCTCGCATTCATCTCTCGGGAGCAGTGTCTGCATCAAAGCAAAAGCTCTCTCTCGATCCTGAATTGGTATCCCAGGCCCGTCATCCTCGATTGTAATTCGCACACGATCATCAACCATCTTGGAGGTAACAATGATCGTTCCAGAGTCTCGGTCGTGGTGTTTCACCGTGTTTGAAAATATCGTTTCAAACAGCAATGCGCAGTCATTAGCCGGCGCCACTATTGCGTGTACACCAAGGTTCACGTGGATTTCGATTTTTGAGTTCAGATCCAGCGCCTCGGCCGCGCGCGCTACGATGGCCTTTAGATAGACAGTTGACGGCTTTGCAGACTGTCGGCCCACCCTGGAGTATGTTCGAAGATCAAGCATCATCTGGTCAGCGCGGATGGCCCGCGCCTCGAGCAAGTCCAAATTTTCAGAAACAGAAGGCGAAATCGAGCCACACTCTTTCGTTAAGTCTTCTCGTGTCCATTCAGAGAGAGCCTTCACAGCTCTAAATGCCGCCCTCAAATCGTGTGTAATATGATACAAAGTCTCTTCAAAGTCAGTTTGAAAGTCTGAATTATGGCTTGAATTGCTATTCATAATATCGACTTTTCTAATTAGTTCTAGATTTTACTTATATAATCGCTTCTGTATTGTGTATAATCACTGCAATAAACTAACATATTATTATTGCACGCCCTCAATTATTAAAGAGTTCGTATTTCTTTTCAAATAATTATTAAAAAATATGATCGAACACGCTGCGTTTCAGCATTAGGGTTAGATGTGCAGCGTGCAATCCACGGGTTTCACTCTGCCCAAAGCACTGAGCCAGTGTTGGCAGGCTTTTTCGGCCTATCCCGATCAGCTGTTCAGGATGGCCGACGGATCGCATGAACTCGAATGGAGCTTTTGCAACCCGTCACACTTTACATTGGCATTTGGCATCCCTCGCGCGTGTGTTACGATTTCGGGCACTCAATTTCAGATTGCGCTTTGGGGGGCATTCCGATGGTCGAATGGAAGGCATCAGCCGAGACCGGTTTCTTCAATCCGGGTCAGCTCGGGCGATATGACCGCGAGGCCGTTGGCCTCAGCTTTTCCGGCGGCGGCTACCGCGCCACGCTGTTCCACGCGGGCGTCATCATCCGGTTGAATGAGCTGGGCGTGCTCGGGCGTATCGACAGGATCTCGTCAGTCTCGGGCGGGTCGATCACCTCGGGCATTCTTGCGCAGGCCTGGCCGTTTCTCGATATCGTGGATCGGGACGACAAGGCGAGCCCCGAAGCGATGAAGGAACACTTCATCAAGCCCATTCTCAAGGCGACCTCGATCACGCTGGATGTCGGCGTCGGTATCACGGGGTTGCTGCCGTTCGTCTCGGCCGGAAACCAGCTGGCGAACAGCTATGACAAGCACATCTTCAACAAGATGCTGATCAAGCATATTCCCGACCGGCCAAAGTTCATCTTCAACGCCACCAACCTGCAGACCCAAGGCCTGTTCCGGTTCACACGGAACTATCTGGCGGACTGGCGGGCGCTGATGTCGACCACCAAGACAATCCGTCTGTCGCAGGCGGTGGCGGCATCGTCCGGGTTCCCGCCCGTGCTGGCCCCGCTGCGGCTGGATCTGTCCGGCGAGGATGTCCATGCCCCCGAAGGTGCGCGCTACAGAGACCCTGCCCTGCTCCGCCGTCCGGTGCTGATGGATGGCGGTGTCTACGACAATCTTGGGATGGAGCCGATCTGGAAGCGTTGCGGCGTGCTCATCGGCTCCTATGCCGGGCAAAACAACAAGGCGGACAGCAGCAGTTTCTCGACAGGTCACCTGATGACGATGATCAACATCTTCCTCGCATCCTCGATCGACTGGCGCGAGCGGGTACTGCTGAACCTGCTCACGAACAAGCTGAGCGACGGTTTGACAGAGCGGGTCGGTGCCTACTGGACCGCTGGCACCGATATCGAGGAATTCCCGATCAAGGATGGCTGGAAGCCCACGCCCGCCGAGTTCAAGACAGCGCGCGACACGCCCACGCGGCTGGCGGCCTTCTCGAAGCGCGAGCAGCGGCTGGTGATCAACGCAGGCTATTCCTTCGCCGATGCGGGTGTTCGCAGTTACCTGATGCCGGATGCGCCCGCACCTGACGGACCGCCGGAACTGCCGTGACCACCGAAAGCACCCTGACATGACCGTCATGCTCGGCGACGAAAAAAGCTTCATGCCGCCCCGGCGGTTACGCGTCTTCGCGTTCGATCCGGGCACCGGCAACAAGTTCCAGAACCGCTCGATCCGGACCATCACGATCACGCTGCCCTGGGAGTTCGATCCCTCCGATCCCAAGATCCCGTTCTGGGGTCCGCGCGGCGAGTATCTGGAGGTGGTGGATTATGATCCGGCCTCGGGCGTGTTCTACGAGCCGATCAATCTGAATGCGCAAGAAGTGCTCCTGAACGACGGATTGCCCGCATCCGAGGAAGACCCGCGCTTTCACCAGCAAATGGTCTATGCTGTCGCGATGGAGACAATCCAGCTCTTTGAACAGGCGCTGGGGCGGCGGGTGCTTTGGGCGCCGCGCAAGGAATGGCCAGAGGGTCAAAGCTATGCCAACGAGCACTTCTGCCGCCGTTTGCGTATCTATCCGCATGCGCTGCGCGAAGCGAACGCCTACTATGATCCGCGCAAAAAGGCGCTGCTGTTCGGGTATTTCAAAGCTGGGCGGGAAAGCCGCGCCGCGCCGCCGGGCACCACCGTTTTCACCTGTCTCAGCCATGACATCATCGTGCACGAGACCTGTCACGCGATCCTCGACGGCCTGCATCCGCGTTATGCCGAAGCATCCCACCCCGACATGCTGGCATTGCACGAAGCGTTTTCCGACATTGTTGCGCTGTTCCAGCAGTTCTCGCACCCTGAGGTTCTGGCTAACCAGATTGCACGCACCAGGGGTGACCTGAACCAGCAGAGCCTTCTGGCCTCGCTGGCGCAGGAGTTTGGCGAAGCTGTGGGGCGCGGGGGCGCGCTGCGTGATGCGCTGGGCAGCATGAAGGATGGCAAATGGGTGCCGCGTGATCCCGACCCGCGCGCACTGATGCGAGCCAAAGGCCCGCATGCCCGCGGCTCGATTCTCGTCGCTGCCGTATTCCGCGCCTTCCTGACCATCTATGAAAGCCGCACGGCGGATCTGTTTCGCATAGCATCCCAAGGCTCGGGCATCCTGCGCAACGGCGCCATTGATCCGGATCTGGTCGAACGGTTGGCACGCGAGGCCGCCCAGTCCGCGCGCCATGTGCTGCAGATGTGCATTCGGGCGATGGACTATTGCCCGCCCGTATCCGTCAGCTTCGGCGACTACTTGCGTGCGCTCATAACCGCGGACCATGATCTCTATCCGGTGGACGAAAACGGATACCGTCGTGCTTTCATCGAGGCGTTTTCGGCCTGGGGTCTGTACCCGGACAACATCCCGGTTCTGACCGAAAACGCGCTGCTCTGGCCCTCGCTGACCGAGTCGATTGACGATGCGCTGGCCAACAACGACGTCTCGCTGGGGGATGTGAAGAACTTCAACCAGCTGATCGCCAATCTGGCGCAATGCCTGTCGCGCCCGTTCTCAAGCCTGAAGAAGATGGCCGAGGATGCGGACAAGGACGACGGCATCGAGGATGACAAGGACAAGCAGACCCGCATCCCCAAATGGTTCGCCGAAGGCATGACGGCACGCGGCTGGGAGATCATGCTTTCGATGAACGAGCGGTTGAAGAAGACCACCGAGAACTGGATCGAAGACGAGAGCATGCTGATGCTGGAAGGCTCGGATCAGGTGAACCTCAACCTGCTGGAGCTGGATCTGAACGTCGACCGGGAGTTCGCCTGGGACGTGCGCGGATTCTATGCGCAATTGTTTTGGGGCATCGTCGCACAGTGGCCGGACCCAGTGCTGAACCTGCTTGGGATTGCGACGTCCGATGCAAGCATGGCCACGTTGAAGACCTCGTCCATCACCGGCAAACCCACATTCGACGTCTTTTCGGTGCGCATTGCCCGTCGCATTGGGAAGCGCGGGCAGCAGGAACGGGAATACGTGGTCGAGCTGATCCAGTCGCGTGATGGCTACCTGGACAAGGAGCTGCAGGACCAGATTGATCGCACGGGTAAGGATCGCACCAAGCGGGCTCTGACCGCGACATTCAAACATGACCACGGGCGCGCACCGGGCAAGGCCGAGAAAGACGAGATCAACCGCCAGATCCAC
The DNA here is from genome assembly GCA_045106875.1 of Paracoccaceae bacterium. Taxonomy (GTDB): domain Bacteria; phylum Pseudomonadota; class Alphaproteobacteria; order Rhodobacterales; family Rhodobacteraceae; genus Thermohalobaculum. The sequence continues at coordinate 4,782 of JBGCFK010000149.1, forward strand.
CGCGATTTCCGGTACCGCGCTGGCTGCACCCTGCTGATCGACGCACGCACGTTCAAGGTCCGCCGGGTCATTCGCACCCGGCATATGGCCGATGACGAGGTCGGGCTTTGCGCCATGCGCGCGCATCTGGACCGGGCCTCGGAGAACGCCATGAACGCCTTTGATGCCCCTGAAGGCACAGGCGATACCTCGAGGGCGTTCGCAATGCTGCACCGCCATGTGCATCCCGAAGGGAACCACTGATGCCGCTCCGCAGCAAACCCGGCGAACGCATGAAAGCACCTGCCAGCGGCGTGCGCGTGCGCATGTATCGCCAGGGGCATGGGGACTGCTTTCTGCTTGCCTTTCCCGGACAGATCGGCCGCTCCCGCCCTGCGGTCTATGTGCTGATTGATTGCGGCTACAAACCCAAGTCCGAGATCCACGACCAGAAGATCGACGTGATCGCCAAGGACATCCTGGCGGCCACCGGCGGCTTTGTGGACATCGTGATGGTGACCCACGAGCATCAGGACCACGTGAACGGATTTCGAAAAAAGAAGAACCGCAAATACGTCTTTGAGGATCTCGAGATCGGGCAGCTCTGGCTGGCCTGGACCGAGGACCCGAACGACGCCTTCGCGAACCAGTTGCGCAAGGACTACAATGACCAACTTCTGGGGCTGGCACTGGCCGAACAGAAACTGGGTGCGATGGGACAGGATCCGGAGACGCTCGAGCTGATCTCGGATCTTCTGGAGCTGGAACTCGGCGATGACGAACCGCTCGAGCCGGGCGAGGCTGCCGCCGAAGTGCGTGAGCTGTTTCTCGAATCGCAGCAGAACCAGCGTGGGCTGGGGCTGGACGGACACACTGCCTTTGCGCTGAAAGGGATCACAAACAAGAAGGCAATCAAGTTCCTCGTTGACAAGGCCAAGGAGAATAACGGTGTGCGTTACCTGTCGCCTGGATCAGGACCGCTGGAACTGCCCAAGGGTGCAGATGCGCTGGTCTACCCGCTGGGCCCGCCCCGTAACGAGGACTTGCTGACGGATCTCGATCCCAAGGGGGGGGAAGAGTTTCACCTGCGCCCCTTTGCAGCCTCTGGTCCGCAGAAGAGTTTTTTTGCCGCCGCTCAGGGCCATGCGGGAAAGGGCGCATCGACTGGTGCACCCTTCGCCCGCAAATATCTGCATGAGGAACGCGATGTCTTCCGGCGCAGACGGCTGAAATTCGACGATAACGACCAGATCAGAACCTTCGATCGACCAGAGGACTACATGCGCGCGGTCTATGGCCCCACAAATGCCAAGACGCATGATCCGGCGGATCCGAATCCGGATGGCGAGGAGTGGCGGCGCATTGATGGAGACTGGCTGGACACGGCTGAGACACTGGCGCTGCGGCTGAACGACGAGGTGAACAATACCAGTCTGGTCGTGGCATTCGAGCTGCCGGATACGGGCAAGGTGCTGCTGTTCACAGGCGATGCCCAGCGTGGCAGTTGGTTGTCCTGGGGCAACCTCACCTGGAACGTAGGCGGCAAAGAGGTGACAGCGAAGGATCTCCTGGGCCGGTGTACGCTCTACAAAGTCGGGCATCATGGCTCGCACAACGCGACGCTGAATGGCAGCGTGACAGACAGCTATGCGAACATAGGTTGGCTGGCGCAGGGCACGTTCGCAGATGATTTTACTGCAATGATCCCGGCAAATACCGCGTGGGCGCGCGGCAAGAAACGGCCCTGGAACCATCCGCTGCCAAAGATTGAGGAGGCTCTGAGGAACAAGTCCAAGGGGCGGATATTCCGCTCGGATCTTGACCATGTCAGCCGGACCCGTGGACTGGCGCCTGAGGATCAGATGGAGCAAGCCGCGTGGGACGCCTTCCTTGAGAACGTGGTGGAGGAAAAGCTCTATCTTGAATACGTGATCGAGGACTGATGCCCGCGACCTTTGAAGCAAACGGTCTCCGACGCCGCTACGCGGCGCAGAGAAGCCTTGTCCCCGCAAAAAATCCTCCGGATTTTGTTGCGGGCGCAGGCGCCAAGCCCCCCCTGTTGCGAATGACCTGAGACCTTGCGCCAACACCTCGCGCAAGCCGGAGGCATCGCGCGAGGGAAATGAAATGTGAACGCGCATCGCGCGTGAACTCCGTTTCATCGCATGCGCCAGCTGATCACCTGGGCCGGGTGATCGCAACGATCAGGGCAGTGGCATGATCCTGCCCACCTCTCGATGTTGTGCTGCGCAAACACCTGCCGGGCAGTGGGACGGTCGGTATCACGTCTACCTGGCGACCCGACCGGTAGATTTCCGAAAGGGTCATGCCGGGCTGTCACTGGTCGTGCTGTCCGTCGTCCTATAAAATGGCACATCAGAGCGGGTTGAGCATTGGAGGCTCTGGTTCGTTTGCGTGATTGATTATGCCGCCTGTTTTTGGTGTTGCAAACGGCGTTGGCGGATTGTCAGTTTCTTGATCTTCTCCCTT
>JBGCFK010000015.1:0-5119 GCA_045106875.1 Paracoccaceae bacterium
ATGGAAGTGCACCAACACGCGGCCATGTTCGTCCACGCAAACTTCTTCGCCGTCATTCGCGACCACGACCGCGGTTTGCGGTCCAGCAATAATCGGCTTGGGCGTGATCCGTGCGGGACGGAAGACCTCGGTCGTGGCCAGAGCGCTGAAGGTACACGAGAAGGTCTCGGTTTCCTCACCACCGGTTTGGTAGTCATCCGAGAACAGTGTGTAGGCCGCACCGGTCACCAGGTATTCGATATTGTACTCGGCGATCGGATGAGAGGTCAGCGAGAAGGTGCGTCCAGTTTCCACACCGCGGAGGTTTGACTGGGCCTGCGTCGTGGACTGGCCAGCCTGCAATTCCTCGATCCTTGTCTTGGCATAGGCGTCGCCATCACCAAGTTTGCGGTACAGGCCAGGGTAGTCATAAACCTCGCGCTGTGCCTCGCCATGCTGACGCAAGATCGCGCTCTCGACACCAAGATCGACGCCCGGTTTCTTGAAGTCATAGTCCTGTAAGGCCACACGATGACTCTCGACGAGTTTCTCAGGGCGCCATGAATAGACACCCTCTCGGCGCCGTTTTGAGAAATCGTCCCGAGCGTAGTATTCATAGGTTTCATACCCGGACACAGTCTGGTGCTGGGACTGCGCATCCGTCAGAACCATCTGATGTGCACCGTCTTGATGGTCGAAATAGTAGTATATGCCCTCGCGTTCCAGCAGTCGCGATACGAAGGCAAAGTCGGATTCGCGGTACTGTACGCAATACTCGTAAGCCGAATAGGCACGTGTCAGTTGAAACTCAAAACCGGCATAGCCATTGGCATTGAAGATCTCGCTGACAATCTCCTCAACTGTCTGATTGTGGAAGATCCGGCAGGTCGATGTCAGCGTCAGCATCCAGAACCAAGGCACAGCGGTGGCCTTGTAGACATAGCGGCGTCCGCGGGACCCGGCGAACCCGAACCGAGAGACGAATCCGTTGAAGTGGCGCTCAGACCCGTGACTGCAATCGAGGGCGACTGTTATGGGGTGACCGAGAACCTCGTCATACGGGATGTTTCCATCGTCCGAGTAGAATTCCAGTTCCATCTTGAACAGCTGCCCCAACTGCTCGTTCATTCTCATGGACTTGAACGCCAGACGATCGGTTTGCAGCGGCGTGGACAGCCTGATCTGGCGATTGGCCTGTACAAGCATCTGACGCGTACTCCCCTCGATAGGACCCTGATCGTCCGGGTCGGCTACGTCTCACCACTTTAAATTATGGTGCAGGCGCTAAATAGCAATATCAGTTTCTTGAGCTGTGATGCAATTTGCCTAGCGAGTTTAGGCGAGTAACGCCTCTAAGCACAGTCGAGGTTTGAGCGATAGTGTGGACGCTACGAACGACATCGGTTTGTGATCGGGGGCCGGTTTGCCCACCCTCTGTGGTGATTGTGATGAATTACCCCGCGTTTGTCGGAGGCCGATATGCTTTAATTGGGCGGCCAGGTCTGATTTTTCCACAGCTGCAAAGAAGTTTGCCTCGGCTTGGGCTCGCGGGATAGTCCCGATAGGCTCCAGCAGATGGCGATTGTTGGCCCAATCCACCCATTCCAAGGTCGCGCATTCAACGTCCTCAAAGCCGCGCCTATGAATGACTTCGGCTTTGAATAGGCCGTTGGTCGCCTCGCCTGAGGCATTGTCATAGGAACCTCCAACGCTGCCGACTGATTTGGCAATTCTGGCTTCAGCAAGCGGTTCATTGTACCTGTTTGATAGGTGTTGGGCGATTTCAAGTGGTCGTGGCAACGGTTTACTGGCATCTCATGTTTGGACATCTTCCAACTCCTCAGCAGGCCTTTCCACCCGAGTGTTTTTCTGTGCCGATAGTTCAGGGTATTGGCGACGGCGTCGTGGGTCTTTCCACTGCTTGGTCTGATTGGGGTGCACGTCGAACTGCTGCGCCAACTCGCTCATCGTCTTCTCGCCCTTGATGGCAGAAAGCGCCATCTTGGCCTTAAAGGCCGGGTTGACATTCCGGCGTGGTCGTCTCGTGATCTCTTCTCCTCATTTCCGGCGCCACCATGCCGTTTGCGAGCAGAAACTCCACTTGTCCAACCTGCTGGGTTTCCCGAGCCACCTTTGGGAATATCATAACGACCCATGGAAACCGGCATTGGCGGCAAAACCGATACGGAAATTGAAAGCAGTCTGGATCTTAACAACACACCGAGAGAAATAGGGGGGTGGCAAGGAAAGAAGCGCAGAAACTTGGGCCATGCAAACAAGCGACCGCCTTGTAGTCTTGTTGTGCTCGTTCGACCAAGCAACCCGACCCGGAACGGCCAAAGGCACTTTGAACACGCGTATCTTCTTGGAATGATCGGCCCGCCATTGTCAGCCGTTGCGATATGTATAGCTGTATCCGTTCAGCGCAGGCTGGCCGCCAAGATGTGCGTATAGGATCCGGGATCCCGACGGGAAGAAGCCCTTGTTCACCAGATCGATCATGCCCTGCATGGATTTTCCTTCGTACACCGGATCAGTGATCATTGCCTCGGTCCGCGCGGCCAGTCGGATAGCCTCGTTCGTTTCGGCACTTGGCACGCCATATGCCGGATAGGCGTAGTCGGGGTTGATGTGGATGTCCTGATCCTCGATCGCGTAGCCGCACTCGATCAGATCGCATGTCTTGTTCGCGATGTCTTTGACCTGCGCCCGCGTCTGCTCGACAGTGCCCGAGGCGTCAATCCCGATCACCCGATCTGCGCGGCCGTCCTTCTTGAAGCCGACGATCATACCGCCTTGTGTCGAGCCCGTCACCACACAGACGATGATGTAGTCGAAGGTAAAGCCCAGTTCGGTCTCCTGTTCGCGCACTTCTTCCGCGAAACCCACATAGCCAAGGCAGCCATATTTGTGGACCGAGGCACCGGCGGGAATACCGTATGGGACGCCGCCGCTCGCGCGCACATCCTCCATTGCATCTTCCCAGCTTTGCCGGATGCCGATGTCAAATCCCTCGTCAACCAACCGACTGTCAGCACCCATCAGGCGGGTCATGAGGATGTTGCCGACGCGGTCGTAAACGGCATCGTCGTGGGGGACCCAGGCTTCCTGCACCAAGCGGCACTTCATGCCGATCTTTGCTGCGGTCGCCGCGACCATGCGTGTGTGGTTTGACTGGACGCCGCCAATAGAAACAAGCGTGTCCGCGCCGGACTTGATGGCATCCGGGACGATATACTCAAGCTTTCTGAGTTTGTTTCCGCCGCATGCGAGGCCAGAGTTGCAGTCATCGCGCTTCGCGTAGATCTCGACCTTGTCTCCAAGGGCCTCGGAAAGACGTGGCAGGTATTCGATGGGGGTTTTGCCGAAAGTCAGAGGGTAGCGTTCGAAGTTTTCAAGCATGCTCATGTTCCTATGCGTTGCCGGGCGCGATGGCGGCCCAGGCTTCCTCGGCAGTTTCCACGAACTGGAACAACTCGAGATCTTCAGGTGCGATGGTTCCGGCCTCGGCAAGTGCATCCCAGTTCACGATGGAGCGCCAGAACATCTCGCCAAACAGAAGTACCGGCACTCTCTGCATCCGGTCCGTCTGGATCAGTGTGAGCGTCTCGAACAACTCGTCCAGTGTCCCGAAGCCACCTGGGAAGACGGCAATCGCACAGGCCCGCATCAGGAAGTGCATCTTCCGAATCGCAAAATAGTGGAAGTTGAAACACAATTCGGGCGTGACGAATTCGTTCGGTGCCTGCTCGTGCGGCAGAACGATGTTCAACCCCATCGAGGGCGCGCCCACCTCTGTCGCGCCGCGATTACCTGCCTCCATCACGCCGGGTCCTCCGCCGGTGACAACGACATACTCCTTGCCCTTGTGCGCGAGGCAGGCCTTGCCAGCGAGCTGCGCGAACTTGCGCGCTTCCTCGTAATATTTAGACAGATCTGCCAGCGTGCGCGTTCGTGCCGTGTCGCGCTCTGCCGGGGCCGGGATCCGCGCGCCTCCAAAGAGCACGACAGTGGAGGTGATGCCCGCATCCTCCATTGTCAGTTCTGGCTTCAGCAACTCCAATTGCAGGCGCAGGGGGCGCAGTCGCTCGCGCCGTAAGAAGTCCGTGTCCTCGAAGGCCAGCCGATATACCGGCGAGCGCGTCTGCTCGGTGTCTGGCTGGCGATGCGCCCGGTCTGCATCCTGCCCCGCTGAACGGAAAATCGAATGGCGTTCTTCATCAGTCATATGCGGGGTCCTTCCATGGGGGCCGCCACGATTGCCTATGGCTGCGGTTCTGTCTATAGGCTCCGGCAAACTCGCACAGTGGAGGACTCTATGGATCACGCAGGTTTGGAGACCGCAATCGAAGCGGCTTGGGAAGATCGCGACAACGTCAACGCAGGCACGAAGGGCGAGGTTCGCGATGCCGTGGACAGTGCGCTGAATGCCATGGACAGCGGCACCTTGCGGGTTGCCGAACGCGGCAGCGATGGCGGTTGGAACGTGAACCAATGGGCGAAGAAGGCCGTCTTGCTCAGCTTCCGCCTGAACGATATGGCGCCTATTTCCGGCGGTCCAGGCGGCGCGACATGGTGGGACAAGGTGCCCTCCAAGTTCGACGGCTGGGGTGAGAAGCAGTGGTCCGAAGCCGGTTTCCGTGCGGTCCCGAACTGCACAGTGCGCCGGTCGGCCTATATCGCTCCGGGCGTTGTTCTGATGCCGTCCTTCGTGAATCTTGGTGCATATGTGGATTCGGGGACCATGGTCGACACCTGGGTCACTGTCGGATCGTGCGCCCAGATTGGCAAGAATGTGCATATCTCTGGTGGTGCCGGGATCGGCGGTGTGCTCGAGCCACTGCAGGCGGGTCCGGTAATCGTTGAGGACAACTGTTTCGTCGGCGCGCGCTCGGAAGTGGTCGAGGGCGTAATCGTGCGCGAAGGATCTGTCATCTCGATGGGCGTGTTCATCGGTGCGTCAACCAAGATCATCGACCACTCAACCGGCGAGACGTTTATGGGCGAAGTGCCGCCCTATTCGTTGGTCGTTCCCGGCTCGACCGGCGCCAAGCCCCTGCCGGACGGCACCATGGGCTCCATCCTCTAGTGCGCCGTGATCAGCAAGCGGGTCGTAGAGCGGACCCGCTCCAAGCCCTCG
>JBGCFK010000150.1:0-6005 GCA_045106875.1 Paracoccaceae bacterium
AGATCCGCCGTCAGGCCGATGTCTGGACCTTCAGCCGCGAGATGGGGTCAAGCGATCCGAACTGGCTGCTGACCGGCACCGGCTCCTGACCTGAGTTGTCGCCGTGGGGGGGCACTCCCGGGGCGGGCCGGGTCGAACAAGAGATGACAAGACTGCTGATCCGCAATCAGGCCGCAAGCCACGCATGCTGAACGCAGAGGATCAGGCTTTGTGGAACAGAGTCGCCGCATCTGCCGATCCGATGCCCGGAAAAACTCTGAAAGACAGCCCAGAAGACGTCAGACAGGCATCAGAACTGGTGGCTGCCAGCCCTGTTCCGCGCCGTGCGCCCGCGCATCCGGGTCTCTCACGAGCACCGACACTGCCTGTTCCAACCAAGCGTTCGAAACCTGCCGTGCCGACTTCTTGGGAGCCCGCTGCACCCGAGGTGAAGCCCGTCGGCCGGCCACAGGCCGGGTTGGACCGTCGCACCTCAGAACGCCTGCGCCGGGGCAATCGTGAGCCTGATGCGCGGATCGACCTGCACGGCATGACAGCAGAGCGCGCCCACAGGGCGTGCCTGACATTCCTGTCGGATGCGGCGGCGCGTGGCTGCCGCATGGTTCTGGTGATCACAGGCAAGGGCGGGCGCGACGAGCTTGGCATCATGCGCAATGGGCGAGGCGTGCTGAAGGCCTCCCTGCCCGGCTGGCTGAAGGCCTCGCCACTACGCCAGTCGATAGTCGGGATCTATCAGGCACACCAACGCCATGGCGGCGAGGGCGCGTTCTACGTCTACCTCAAGAAACGCCGCTGACGCACCCCCAAGGTGCTAGATCCCCTCTTCTGCAAAGACCTTCTTCGCGATCCGGAAGCTGGACACACCTGCTGGCACGCCCGCATAGATCGAGATGATGTGCAGCAATCCGCGCAGTTCTTCCTTGGTCACCCCATTGCGAATGGCACCGCGGAAGTGCAGCTCGAACTCCTCCATCCGGTTCAGCGCCGCCAGCATCGGCAGGTTCAGCATGGACCGCATCTTGGGTGAGAACACGTCGTCACCCCAGCCGAAGCCCCAACACCAGCCGGTCATCGCCTCCTGAAAGGGTTTCGAAAAATCGTCGGCATTGGCGAAGACATTGTCCACATACTCGGCGCCCAGCGTTGCTTTGCGCTGCTCCAGCCCTTTGGCCAGCATATCATTGTCCATCTCGTCCTCCTGGGAATTGCGCACAAACACGACATCTTGTGTCGGCATGAGCATTGACGGATCGCGTCATCCCGGCAAGCCTGATCGCGACCCTACCTGAGGAGTATCACATGACCGCGGACCGCGATGTCCGTCGCACCGGCATGGCTGGCCCGCGGCCATGACCCACTTCCTTGACGGCACTGACGAAGACCGGCCTGGGCTTGCCGCAGGTCTTCTACTGTTCGCGCTGGCGACGCTGGCGCTTCAGGACGCGATTGCGCGCCTTGCGGGAGAACATATCAGCTTCTGGCAGTTCCAGGCCATCCGGGCCGCCTGCAATATCGTGTTGCTGTTGACGTTCGCCCGCGCCTTCATGGGCGGTCTTCCACGGCGCCCGCACCGCCCCTGGGCCGTGGCTGCACGCGTCGCTGCTATGGTGCTGGCAACAATCTTCTTCTTTGGCGGCTTGCCCAAGGTGTCCATCGTCGAGATGGCAGCCGGCCTTTATACCTATCCTATCTTCGTAACACTCCTTTCCGCGACCTTCCTCGGCGAGCGCATAGGCATCTTCCGACTCTCGGCCGTCATCGTCGGTGCGGCAGGTGCAATGCTGATCCTGCAACCGGGAGGCGCCGAGTTCGAACTTGTCAAACTGATGCCCATCGCTGCGGGTTTCGCCTATGGCTGCAACATCATCATCACGCGGCGTTGGTGCCGGGGGGAGAACGCCGTCACGATGGCGGTATCAATCGCGGGCACGTTTGTTGTGATAGGCACGCTTGGCTGCATCACGCTGACCTTTGTTACCCTCCCGCAGGCGCTTCGTTCGGAACTTCCGTACCTGACGCATGGCTGGCGCGACATGGCCGGCTGGGTGCTTGGTGCGACGCTTTTGTGTTCGGTCCTGAATGCCACTGCAAATGTCCTGCTGACCAAAGCGTATCAATCCGCCGAGTCGAGCTGGCTGGCACCCTTCGATTATTCCTACCTAATCTTCGCTGCGATCATGGGACTGGTGCTGTTCGATGTGCTGCCCGGGCCGCTTCAGGTGTTGGGCATGGCTCTGATCGCGGGCTCGGGCATCGTCACCGCGCTACGGGAGCGCCAGCTGAAGGCCACGCTGGCCGCCGGTCTTGGCACCGAACTGCCACCGCCCGGAACAAGGGGGTGAGCCGGCCATGAACAACTTGCGCGCGATCGGACTGGTGCTCTCTGCGATGCTATGGTTTGCGCTTCAGGATGTGATCGTGAAACTCACGGCGGACCAGGTCTCGCTATGGCAAATGCAGGTTATCCGCTCGATCTCGATCATCCTGCTGGTCTGCGCATTGCTCACGTTGCTGGGCCGGCCTTCCGAAATCACACCGGCACGCTGGCGCTGGCCCTTTGTGCGGGCGCTGTTCATGTGCACGGCGTATCTCTGCTTCTATGCGTCCCTGCCCTATATCTCACTGGCTAAGGCTGCCTCGACCTTCTTCATCTCGCCCATGCTCATTACAGTGCTGGCGGCGATCTTTCTGGGCGAGGGCATCGGTCCCAGGCGCATCATCGCTGTCGTGGTCGGCTTTGCCTGAGTGCTGTTCGTTGTGCAACCCGGGCTGGATGGCTGGAGCCCTTGGGCGCTGTTGCCCGTGGTCGCAGCGATGGCGTACGCATCGGGCGTGATTCTGACGCGGTGGCGATGCCAAAACGATCCCGGCTTTTCGCTGACGATAGTGAATGCCTGGGTGAATGGCGCCGCAGGGGCGTTGGGGTTGATGCTGTTGCCTCTTCTGACTGTGTCCGCCCCCATGCAGCAGCAGCACCCGTTTCTGCTGACCGGCTGGCTCGAGATCGATGCTCTGCTGCTTGGACTGGTTGTGGCCACGGCTGTGACGCACATCGCGGGCGCACTGTCGTCGGTGAAAGCCTATCAGATCGGAGAAGCATCGCGGCTCGCACCGTTCGAATACAGCTACCTCGTCCTGATGGCAGGGTTCGGGTTCGCGATATGGGGCACTGTGCCCGAGCAAACAACGTTTATTGGCATGGCGCTGATAATAGCCTCGGGCGCGTTCATCGCATGGCGCGAGGGTCGGCCGCCACGACCACGCGTGCAGCAGAATGCGGAAGTGCCGTGGACACCCAAGCACCTGGACGACACGCCCTCCATGCCGCCTGCCAACACGAAACCTCGGGTGCGGCCATAGAGCCTGCTAGACGCGCCCGCCTTGGCCGACTATGTAGCAAAGAGCAGGAAGGGTGGCCGAGTGGTTGAAGGCACTGGTCTTGAAAACCAGCGGGCGGGAGACCGTCTCGTGGGTTCGAATCCCACCCCTTCCGCCAAAATAATAAGTTATGTTATTGATACCATGAGAAAATTCACGATCATCTCTAATGTGTTCCCACACTTGTTCCCACATTCGAATTGCATCTGATAACGTTTGATACCACGCTTCATTCGCGATCAGATTTCCCCGTCACCAACTCCCTTTGACGTTCGCGGCTGATCTGGCCGTAGCTGCGCAGGGTGGTCAGGACATCGGTGTGGCCGAGGTTCTGGGAGTTGGCAACGAACTCGGCGACTGATGTGGAGGTGTTCACCGCATGGCGTGCCAGCATGTGCCGGAAGGCGTGCGGGCCGTAATTGGGCTGTCCAATGGCCTCGAAGGCCGCGCGGACAATCTTGCGGACAGGTTCAGTGCTCTGCCATGGGCGGCGCTGGAACCCGGTCGCCTTGAAGCCGGTGTTGGACTGCGCGGCGATGGCGGTGGCCGGGAACAGTGGATCGTCCGGACCGTATAGCGCCTTCTCGTCGAGATGGGTGATCCAGGCGCGCAGCACGTCCTCGGCCTCGGGGAAGTCACGGGAGAAGAACGTGTCGATGCTCTTGCCAAACTTCGTTGCAACTTCGCGCGGGTTTTGCGCCACCGACTTCTCGGCAAGGTCCACGTGCTTGATCCTGAGGGAGGCCAGCGCGGCGACCCGGATACCCGTCAGGCACAGCAGCGCAAACACGGCTTTGTCCCGCAGTTCTCGTGGCGTCTCAGCGGGCATCGCCGCCAGCGCACGCTTGGCCTGATTTACACTTGGTGCCGGTTTGCGCGGCGCGGCGCGAGCTTCGGCTTCGTCACGCCGAGAGAGGTTGAAGTAGTTGGCATCCGCTGCCTTTATCCTGCTTCGGAACCCCTCTTGCTGGGAGAGCCAGAGCATGAACTCGCGCAGCGTCGCAAGGATTGCGCGTATTGTGGATTTACCCAGAGGCTTGCCCGTCGGCCCCTTGGCCTTCTCCAGGTGGGCGCGGAAGTCCATGGCCTGCTGAATATGGAACCGCGCGAAGTCCTTGCGCCCGTTCCAGACGTCGAAGCGTTCCAGCGCGGCGATTTCCCGGTTCACGGATTTTTCTGACAGGCGCTTAGCGTGTTTGCGCCATTCCAGAAACCGGCGCTTGATCCGTTCATTCTGCTCGTTGGGTCGTTTGCTCATTCTTGCCTCCAATTAGGTCGGGTTGCTCTGTTCGTGGGCGCTATTGGCGGGCGAGACGGAGTGTCGGCTCACAATTGCAGGACCTGATTGGCCCTCGCCTCGTCGCGTTCGGCCTCGGCTTTTTTTCGCCTGTATTCCTCCCGCTTAGTTGCCGCCATTGCATCATTGCGTTTGAGTTTCACAGCGGCCAACTGGCGATGCAGGTTCGAGATTACCCGGCCTTGATCGGTTTCAGACAGGTCCCGATTTCGCGATGTCAGTTCGGCGATTTCCGCGTTCTTCGCTTTATGCGCCGCGCGCTGTTCTTCAACTTGTTGCCGCAGCCCTGTAGCCTACTCAATCAATGCCTCTGGCTTCAGCTTGGCGAAGCCATACGGGTCATCGACCGGAGGACGCGCTGTCATTCCGGTCTGGCGGACTTTGCCTCTAGCGACGACCTCCGCCTGTTCGTCCGGGGGAAGATCGGCGACTCGGGCAGCGGTCGAGACCGCGATGCGGCCCGTCTCCACAGCTTCGATCAGGTTTTCATCGCCCTTGTCCCGGACCTTCCTGGCGGACTTCACGGACCGTTCCGAGACATTCAGCATGGCCCCTGCGTCGGCGCTTGAGACCTCGTGCAAATTTGCCCGAGGTTGCAAGTCGGTTCGCGCGCCCGCCCGCATGTTCGCCAGCTTACTCGCCACCATCGCGCGCTGGCTTTCGGTCAGGTGGCGTCGGTGAATGTTCTTCGACACCACGAAAGCCAGCGGGTCATCGCCAAGATAATCGCAGCGGGGATACGCAAGGCCGAGGTCCCGTGCGACCATGTAGCGGTTGCGCCCGTCGAGGATCTCGCGCCCGATGAACACGACAGGCTCTTGCACACCATTGGCGCGAATGTCAGCGGTCAGTTCGGCCAGCGCATCGCCCTGGATCATGGGCAATAGATTGGCGAATGCGTGGAACTGCACGCCGTGAGCGGGGCATGTCTCGTAGGTCACCGGACCCAGGATTGTTTGCGTGATCATGTCGGCTTCCAGCTTGCTCATCTTAGGGTTCTTTGGCCGTGGTCTGCGGAGAGGGGAAAAGCGGAAAAACAAGGGGAGCCAAGTCCGCCACGATAGTGTCGTCTCATGCCGCGTGATTGTCAGGTCGAGGGTCCGGGCAATCTCGGTCAGGCGCGCCTCGGCGACGGGTTTCCTCATGACCGTCTCGCACGTCGCGCAGAGTGCCGTGAGCGTCACGCGCGCGCCCACGATGGTGCAATCGGCGAAACCTGCAGCGGCGTTCCGGGCCGCACTGCATCGGCAGCAATCGAACTGGTCCAGCGCCATCTTCACCTTCCGGGCGGCCCGCTGGCCCTTGATATGGGCGCGCAGATCATCGCCCC
>JBGCFK010000151.1:0-5415 GCA_045106875.1 Paracoccaceae bacterium
ATTCGATGGCGTCATAGGTCTTTCCTCCGTGTCAGGAACGACAACAGCGGCCTCGGGATCCTTTTCGGCCCGTACGATCCGACGGATCGACGCAAGCACGTCGTCCATGGACTTTCGCTCATCTGTATCGCTCATTTGACACAACACCTCATGTCATATCCCCCCGCACGCCGTCTTTTGGCACAACCGGGCATACACTGCAACTTACGGACGGTAGGACAAGGACCAGACCGTATCATCATCCGGCGTATAGCCAAAATTCTTGTCACGGACACTATCATAATAGCTGGTGACGGATTCTATATCGCCCAGTTCCAGTCCGAGATGCTTGGTCGTTAGCTTGCCGACAGCGAATAGCACGCTGTAGCCTGCGACGTACTGATCACGGCCAGCTGTCGCAAGATCGGCGCGCGCACCCAGAAGTTCCTGCTCGGCATCCAGCACATCAAGCGTGGTGCGGGCGCCAACCTTGGCTTCTTCCCGAACACCATCAAATGCGATCTGCGCAGCGCGCACCTGAAGCTGACCTGCCTTGATCGAGGACCGGGCAACCTTCAGATCGGACCACGCGTTACCCGCACCCTGAGCCGCGTTGCGCAGGGCCGTCTCGATATCCGCTTCGCGCGCGTCAACCTGTGCCTGCGCCTCGCGCACATTCGAGTAGTTGAAACCACCGCTGTAGAAAGGGATGATAATCTGCAAGCCCACCGAAGCGTCCGTTCCGCCGTCGTTTTCGATGTTCAGTGTGTCCTGATTGACCACCTGGCCCAGCAGGTTTACCTGCGGCAGCAATGCACCCACGGCAGTGCGTACATCAGAACTGGCTGCCATACGCTCCAGTCGTGCCGCACGCACTGTGGGCTCATCTGTCAGCGTAATTGCAATGGCTTCATCCAGACTCTTCGGCAGATCAGGCAACGGCGGTGGGGGTGACAGACGCCCCGGATACTCGCCAACCACCCGCTTGTAGGCTTCACGCGAAATCTCTAGCTGACCCTCGGATGCAGCGAGAGATGCCCGAGCCGCAGCGATCCGTGATTCGGCCTGCGCCACATCCGTTCGGGTGACTTCGCCCACATCAAACCGCTCACGCGCCGCACGCAGCTGTTCATTGATGACGCGCACGTTGTTTTTGCCCAGCGAGACCAGCGTCTGATCGCGGCGCACATCCATGTAGGCGGCCACCGTGTTCAGAAGAACCGTCTGTTCGGTGGTGATCAGCCGGGCTTGTTCCGCCGTTATCCGGGTTTCTGCAGCTTCGGTGGCATTCTCGACCTGCCCGCCGGAATATATCGTCTGCGTCACGTCCAACTGCATCGTGGTCGGAAAGATGAACTCTTCCAGGTTCAGGAACTGGGATGTCAGGTTGATCGTGCCCTGCACCTGAGGGCGCCCGCCCGATGCGGCCTGTACGGCTTGTTCGGACAAAACCCTGACATTGGCCAGCCCAGCAGAAAGCTCGGGACTGTTCTTGTAAGCCATGACAAATGCATCAGCCAGCGTTTCGCCTGAAGCTGCCGAGCTTAGCGCCGTGCTGCAAAGAACCGCCGCTGCAAATCCCCATAGACGGCGCGCCTTGCGTTCTGCTCGTCCAATCATTTCTGCCCCTACCCGTCTTTCTGTAACCCTGCCGCTCAGAGAGCGAACTCAACTTCCTTGCGATAACCATCCAGCACGTTGGCCGTGGCGTCAAACATATACCGCTCCGAGATCCGGTCTCCCGTCCGTATCTGAAGCCGACACTGCCCTGCCGGACCGTTCATGAAGATCGCGACCAGACGCCCGCCGTCCTTCAATTGATCAAAAAGCGCCGCAGGCACTTCCTCGACACCGCTGTTCACGAAAATCACATCATATGGTCCATTTGCGGCATCACCGGGGCAAGTGTCCGGCTCGGCGACAAGCACATTGTCCAACTCGAGCGCGGACATGTTCGACTGAAGCCTGGCTGCCATGGTGCCGTTCGGCTCGGCGGCGACAACGGCCCCGGCCAGATGTGCCAGCACGGCCGTCGAGTAACCGGTCGCCGGATTCACGTCTAGGACGAGATCATCCGGGCGGATCGTTGCAGCCTCGAGCATCTTTGCAAAAGTCCGGGCCGCCAACAGCATCCTGCCATCGCCCAGCGGGATATCGGCCTCGGCATAGGCAACCGCCTGACGCGGCCCCGGCACGAAGCTTTCCCGCGGTACGTTCAACATGGCTTCGATGATTGCATAACTGGTCACATCCGACGGTCGGACCTGACAATCCACCATCGCTTTGCGCGCTTCAACGAAATCCGTCATGAGCCTGATCCCATTTCTGTTTTACGAGCGGCGGCGCATCCATGCCACAACCGGGATGGTCGTGCAAGAAAGCGCGTAGCCGCACAGACAGAGAGGCTTCTAGCTTGCATTCGTTAAAGGCCGGCTTTAGACGAGCATTTCTAGCGAAAACGCTGGCCAAGGCGGCAGTCCAACTAAGGCGACGTGGCGGAGTGGTTACGCAGCGGATTGCAAATCCGCGTACACCGGTTCGATTCCGGTCGTCGCCTCCAAAAAACCAAACAGTCTCTTGAATGAACAGGCTGGCCAGGTCACCCTGGCCAGCCAGCAGACATTACTGCCAACGCTTGATGATTTCCTCATAGGCGATGGTCTCGCCTTGGGGCTTTTCATTGTCGAGCTTGGCCTTGGCCCCGCCCTTTCCAAGCCACTCGGCGGCGTCCTTTTCATCATTCAGACGCGGGCCACAGCCGCCATAGACGTTTGCAGCCTCATCAGCGGCCTGCATCCGGCCCATGATCGTGTCCATCTCACCAGCCAGACGATCCATCGCCTGTTGCGGTGTGAATGCACCCGAGTTCACGTCCCCGATCTGCTGCCACCAAAGCTGCGCCAGCTTGGGATAATCCGGCACGTTGATGCCGGTCGGGCTCCAGCGCACACGATCCGGCGAGCGGTAGAACTCGACCAGACCGCCCAGATTCGGCGCACGGTCCGTGAAGTGCTGATGGTTGACGGTCGAGTCGCGAATGAAGGTGAGACCCACATCCGATTTCTTCACGTCGACCGTCTTGGACACGACAAACTGGGCATAGAGCCAGGCTGCCTGCGCCCGCTCAGATGGAGTCGACTTCAGGAAGGTCCATGAACCTGCATCCTGATACCCGACCTTCTGGCCATCTTCCCAGTAGGGGCCATGCGGGCTCGGTGCCATCCGCCAAAGCGGCTTGCCGGCATCATCGACGGTGTTGTTACCACTTGCCTTGTCGGACACCATCGACGCGGTGAACGCCGTGTACCAGAAGATCTGCTGGGCAACGTTGCCCTGGGACAGCGCAGGCAGCGACTGGTAGAAGTCATAGGACGCCGCACCCGGAGGCGCATACTGGCGCAGCCACTCATCCCATTTGCGGATCGCATAGACCGCAGCCGGGCCATTGGTAGCACCGCCGCGCGACACCGACGCACCTGCCGGGTTGCAGGACCCCGCTTCCATGCGGATCCCCCACTCGTCGATCGGTACACCGTTCGGCTCGCCTTTCGAGCCTGCGCCCGCCATAGACAGCCACGCATCGGTCATACGCCAGCCCAGATCCGGCGCACGCTTGCCATAGTCCATATGACCATACACGGTCACACCGTCGATTTCCTTGACGTGGACGGAGAAGAACTCGGCGATGTCCTCATAGGCCGACCAGTTGACGGGCACGCCCAGATCATAGCCATAGCGTTCCTTGAACGCGGCCTGCAGGTCCTCGCGGTCGAACCAGTCCTTGCGGAACCAGTAGAGGTTCGCGAACTGCTGGTCGGGCAGCTGATAAAGCTTGCCATCCGGCCCGGTCGTGAAGCTGATCCCCATGAAGTCGTCGAGATCGAGCCCTGGGTTCGTGGTTCCGGCCCAATCGCCCGCCATCTGATCGCTGAGGTTATAGGCCAGCTGCAGACGCGAGTGCGTCCCGATCAGATCCGAGTCGTTGATATAACCGTCATAGAGGTTCCGCTTGGTCTGCATCTGCGTCTGCACGGCCTGACGACCTCGCCTTCACCCAGCAGCTGGTGGTTGACCTTGATGCCGGTGATCTCCTCGAATGCCTTGGTCAGAACCTCGGATTCGTAGGTGTGCGTCGGGATCGTCTCGGACAGGACATTGATCTCCATGCCCTTGAAGGGTTCGGCGGCCTTGATGAACCAGTCCATTTCCGCCATCTGCTCGTCTGCCGACAAGACGGATGGCTGGAATTCAGAATCGATCCATTTCTTGGCCGCCTCAGCATCCGCCCAAGCCTGTCCGGCCCAGAGCAGGCCGATCGCAGCCGTTGCAAGAAGTGTCTTCTTCACTTTCTCTCCTCCCAAGTTTTGGCCCTTTGCGGGCCGGTTTGAGCTCAGACCCAGCGGAAAATCGCCAGCATCAGAACCAGTGAAATCAAAGTCGCGCCCCAGAGCGGTATGACGCCCGGTAGCAAATCACCCAATCCCAAGAAACCTAAAGTTGCGCCAAACAAGGCTCCGAGACCTAAGCCAAGCCATGCCAGATGGACATAGGCTGCGGTCAGAAGCGAGATGAACAGGCGATCCCCGCGGGTGGTCGAGATCCCCAATGCGCCCGGTGTGCGCGGACTGCCGCCGGGACGGATATACTCCCATGCACCCATGATTGCGATGAGACATGCGATGCAGCCGAAGAACGTGCCAGTCTGCCACGTCCAGGCCATCCATGCGAGGAATGGCTCGTCGACCGCGTTCTGGGCAAAGGATTGCCCAGGCAACACGAGAGCGGTGGCCAGAAGTATGAACCTCATCACACCCTCCCCAGGGCAAAGCCCTTGGCGATGTAGTTGCGGACGAAATAGATCACGATGGCACCGGGGATGATGGTCAGCACGCCTGCCGCGGCCAACAAACCCAGCTCGTAGCCCGAGGTCGATGCCGTCTTGGTCATCACCGCCGCAATCGGTTTCGCGTGAACGGCCGTCAGCGTCTTGGCCAGCAACAGCTCGACCCATGAAAACATGAAACAGAAGAAGGCCGTCACCCCAATGCCAGACGCGATCAGCGGCATGAAAATAGTCGTGAAAAAGCGGGGGAACGAATAGCCATCGACATAGGCCGTCTCGTCGATCTCTTTGGGAACGCCGGACATGAAACCCTCCAGGATCCAGACGGCCAGGGGGATGTTGAACAGGCAATGCGCCAATGCGACCGCCCAGACCGTGTCGAAGAGCTGCATGGACGAGTAAAGCTCCAGAAACGGCAGAGCGAACACGGCAGGCGGCGCCATGCGGTTGGTGAGCAGCCAGAAGAACAGGTGCTTGTCACCCAGAAACCGATACCGCGAGAACGCATAGGCGGCGGGCAAGGCCACGCTCACCGACAGTGCGGTGTTGATTGCAACATAGGTGATCGAGTTGATGTACCCCCAGTACCAGCT
>JBGCFK010000152.1:0-4484 GCA_045106875.1 Paracoccaceae bacterium
CGCGTCCAGAACCATAGAATGCATGCTCGTGGCGCGACGGCAGACAACGCCGACCAGCGTGCGCGCGCCCAGCCCAGACTGCAGGACTTCTCCTTGAAGACCGGACAGGAACACCGTCTGCCGTGCCTCTGGATCTGCCAGCTTGCCCTGGGCAAGGGATTTGCCACCATAACTGCGCGCTTCAAGCCGATAGAGCAGCGACAGCGCGGCATCCCCTCCGGGGCCATCTACAGGCGCCAGCGCAAGTGGTGCTTTGCGGCAAAGCAAAATGTCCTCGGCCACAGGCAATGGAAGCGGAGCGCGCGGTTCGGGGTTCATGCCAAGCCAGGCGCACATCTCCGGATAATTGAGGACGCGGTCGGTCAAGGGCGACGGGTTCTGCCGCACCAGAGGCTGGGTTTCGGGCAGCTGCCCTGAAGATCCGATATGCTGCGCCACGCGTACCAGCACGCGCGGGTCCTGCAAATCCTCGTAGCTGATGCGCAACGCGTCAGTCCCTGCAGCCTTCATCTCGCTCTCGAGCCACGCGTAGTGCAGCGCCAACTTCTCGCGATAGACCTCGAACTCGACGGCATCGAAACGCACCCGCGCTTCCTTACGCCGATGTGCATTGCGCAAAATCCACTGCCCGGTTTCGCGCGCAGTCAACAGTGACAGATACGAGGCAAGTGGATCACGGCGCAGCACAATCCGGCGACACAAAGGATCCTGCAGCAGACGTGGCGCGAGATCGGGTGCATGCCCGTCAAAGTAGCGAAATCCCGGGATCTGTCCTCCGGCCTCACCACGCAGTACCGTCAGAAATGCCTCGGGGTCCTTGTCTCGGTCAGCCATGTCGCAGCCAAACAGAAAATGCGTCTTGGGATTACCGATGAAGCCGGGGTTGAACGGCTCGCCGTAGCAGACCGTATCGCCCAGCGCTGACAAGGATCTTTCCAAAAGGTTCGATCCTGTACGCATGGCGCCGAAAATCACGAAATATGGCTGCTTTTTCATGGTGGTATGTTCCATCCTGTGGCCGCGTCCAAGTCGCCTTTGAGAAGATCCAAGAGCGCCTGCAACGCTCGTCCATCCCCCTTGCCTTCCAGGTCACGCACGATCTCGGTTGGGTCCGCTGTGCGGTACCGGGACCGAAGAGGCGAACTCCGGCCCTTGTCTCGGCTATTGCCACCCAAGGGTCGTGTCAGAGACCTGATAAAGGCCTCGGCGGTATCCGTGTCGTCCAGCACCACGAGACGCGCATTCGGGTCATTGGCCAATTGATGCCGGATCAAGGCGTCATCACCTGGTCCCAGCAAGAAAGCTACTGCGCGGTCCCGGTCTGCCCAAAGAAGACGCGACAGAAACTGGGC
This sequence comes from Paracoccaceae bacterium, assembly GCA_045106875.1. Taxonomy (GTDB): domain Bacteria; phylum Pseudomonadota; class Alphaproteobacteria; order Rhodobacterales; family Rhodobacteraceae; genus Thermohalobaculum. The sequence continues at coordinate 1,353 of JBGCFK010000152.1, forward strand.
AGGGCGATAATCACGAAGGGTCTGCTGCCCAACCAGATTCCCCTTGAATGCGATGGAACCGCAGGCGAACCCTGCAGGAGATCCTTCACGGAACAATCGCCCGTGGGTCACCTGATCGGGCGCGCCAGCTTGCAGGCGTGGCAACAGTGCCTCCAGCAGATCCGCACTCGGGCTGTGCAAGACAAGATAGGGCCGCACCGTATCACACCGGATCAAAGCACTGCCCTTTGGCAAACGGCCTGGGCCAAGAACCCCCCTGCCCTCGTGAGCGACTTGATCGCGCGCGCGCACGATCGGTGTTTCGTCGACAGCACCTGAGAATTGCGACCCACACGGAGCTAAACCAGAATTCAGAAACGTCTTGTAAAGTCCTTCGGCATCGGGATCGATCTTGCGAGCGAAGAAGTGATCCGCAGCTGTCAGATACTCCAGATGATCGTCATGGAACACAATCGGACGGCCACGGCGATTAAATCTGCCCAGATGCAGCGCAGGGCCGGGCTCGCGGTCCGGACGCACGATGCGCACGAAACTCTGGAAGAAGCTTTCATCAGGGATCCAGGTGGTCCGGAAGAACCGCTGCCAGCGTGGGCGATCGGGGTGATCAAGGATCGCGCGCAGCGTCGGTACGGACAGACACCACCATTGCCCCCCCAGGTGCGGGATTAGGCCCTGTGGCAGGCGGCGGCGGATCTTCAGCACGCGTTGCACATCCACCGCGCGCGAGAACCACCACGGCTGACGCCTGTGCGAGAAAGGGTGGTACAGAGTGAACCGCTCGATTGACAGTCCATCCTCGACCCATTGATCCGAGGCAACCGGGACAGTTTCGATGAAATCCTGATCGCCAGATTGGCCGAGAAATCCCTGCAGATCCGGCATGGGGCGCAGCGGCAGGCAAGCCCCACTGATCAGACAGACATGGGACAAGCCCGGGTGGTCCGCCAGCAAACGCTCGGTGGATGTGAGAGTCGCAGCGACCAGTCCGAAGCGTCCCCAATCGGCAGCATGCTCAGACAGGACAATTGCGTCTTGACCGATATTCGCTGTGAAATCCGCCTTGGTCTGAGCCGGAGTGCGCACATCGAGGTGCACGACGACTGGTGACCCACCAGCCGCAACGTGCCGCACGACCTGAGCCGCCCGGTCGAACCGGGCATGTGCCAACATGACAAAGCCTACGCCGCTCAAAACCAGCCACCGCGTGTCATCAGCCCGAGGTCACAAAGCTGGCGCCAGTCCTGATATCGCGTCGATTGCTGCGTCCATAGCGTCAGATCATCGCCATGCGCGGCATAAGAGGAGTATTCCTTGCTACCCGCATAGTGCTGACGGCGCTCCATCTCTTCGGAGACCTTTTCGCTCAACACATCGACAAACTTGAAATGCAACAGGACGCCGGAAGTCTTGGCGCCTCCGTTCGTCGCATATGTTTCGTTAAGACGCCGTGGCAGAAGGTCATGCGCTCCGGTTTTATAGACGAAGCTGCGATGCCATCTGACCAGCGGGATCTTGTTGAGCGCCGGTGCCCAGCGCGGTGTGTCCGGGAAGAACACCCGCATGCGCGGCCCGCCTTGAATCCAGAGATTTCGGTAGCGCGGGTCACGGCTGACATAATAGTTGCCTGCATCGAACCAGGGCGCAGCCTCCAGCGGATCCTGACCGGGACCAAGCCGGGTCGCGGCAATGGGACCCTCGCCGTACATATCGAGCAGCAGAACCGGAAAACTCTCGGCAGCCTGATCCTCGAGCCACCTTGTCAGCGCAGGCAACCGGCGTGTTTCGTGATTTGGATAGACCAGGATTTCATCGGGATCTACGACAAGCACCCAGCGCCCGTGACCATAGCGGCGCAGCAGGTAATTCAGCCAGTCAACCCCGTAGCGGGCGCGCTTGTAGCTTCCCTTGGCACTCCAGAGCGACACATCGGGTTGGTCTGCCAACAGGTCCGTGGTCCCGTCTTCGGACCCATTGTCGACGATCAGGAAATGCGCCACCCCCAAACGGCGGTAGTGGTCGAGGAACCATGGCAGTCGCACGATTTCATTGCGCACGGTGGAGAACAGGACTGGCCCCTCGGGCATCTCAGAAGTCCGGTTCCCCACAGCACGCAGTCCACGGCCCTTCACCGCAGCGCGGGCTTGCAGCCAACGCCTGTGCAGGCGCATCTGAACACGTCGTTGGAGCCCACGAAGGCCCATATTGCTACTTCCCCGGAATTCTTGCCTGGGACTGGTTGATGTCGTCTTTGTTTTGGTCCGTTTTGTCTTTGCACGGTTTTAACCGTGGTTCACGGGTTGCACCATAATGGTTTCCAACAGGTTCTCGACTCCACGAAAATGAACGTCCCAACATGGTGCCTGCCAGTCGCCAAGACGGACCAGTTGTGCAGCCCTCAGCGCCGAGGTCTGGTCAGCAAAATCAGTAATCGCCGAGCGCCATGCGTTCTGATCGGATGGCGGCAGCCATTCCGGCACATCACCACCAAGCTCGCGCAGCGCAGGCAAATCTGAAGCCAGAACCGGCACCCCCATGGCCAACGCTTCGCCCAGAGGCAGGCCAAAGCCCTCGGCAAGACTTGGGAACAACAATGCCCGCGAACGCAGCAGCAGTGCACGGGTCGCCGCATCGTCGAGCGAACCCTCGTAGTGCACCGTCTGCCCCATCATGGGGTCGGCATCGAGAATTCCAAAGACCTCACTGTTTGCCCATCCACGGCGGCCTACGATGTGCAGGTGCGGGGCTTCATCGCCCAGCTCAGAACTCAGTTGTCGCCAAAGCTGCAAGAGCATCAGGTGGTTCTTGCGTGGCTCAATTGTGCCCAGAGCGGTGAAAATCGCGGGTCCAGCATGGGAAACAGGTGGACTGACAGACGGTGTTTCGATGCCAAGATGCAACACGCGTGTGAAGGGCATCGCTCCCGCCGCATGATGCGCAATCCTTGCGCCAGTCTCTTCAGAGTTCGCAATCAAAGCCTCCGCCCCAAGCGCAACATCGAATTTTGAGCAAAATTTCGGAACGGTGTCTGGCCGAGCATAGTCGGGATGGTCAAGTTGGATTACATCATGCAGCAGGACAACTCGGTTAAATCCTTCCTCCCCAAGCGCACGGAATGTGACAGGTCTCAGGTTG
>JBGCFK010000153.1:0-3085 GCA_045106875.1 Paracoccaceae bacterium
CAGATCACTCCGCCAGCGGGCGGCTCGGCACCCATGCGTAGCCATCATCACAGAGGATGTAGGCCTCGCGTAATCCATGCGGTTTGTCAGTGGCGGGCTGGAGGATCATCGCGCCGCAGGCCTCGGCGCGGCTGACGGCAAGATCGGGGTCGGTATCATATAGACGTACTTCGATGCCTGCGCCGCGTGGCGGGTTTTCCGGCAGTAATGACAGCAGCGGGTTCTGCGAATACGTGCCGTCCGCATGCAATTGGAAAACCTGATCGCCATAGGTGATGATGGCAAAATCCTCCGACAGTCGATGAACGCCAACGTCGAAAACATCGGCCAGAAAACCGGCCGTCGCCTTCACGTCACGCACCAGAACATTCAACCCGATCCCTCGCAAGGATTTGCCGAAATCCCCGGCTGAAACTGTCTCATAGTCCATTCTTTGGCCTCCTGCCTTGAATATGGTGCATTCCCGTGGCACGGAAGGCTATGACGCAGCCCCCCATCCCATCCTGGCCGGATACGGCCAAAGATCTCATTGACGTGGCCACCGGTCGCAAGCCTGCAGATATGCTCATTAGGGGCGGCAGATGGGTCAATGTCCATACCCGTGAAGTTCTTGACGGCCATGATATCGCGATCACCCGAGGCCGGATCGCCTGCGTTGTGCCGGACGCCACCCATAGCGCAGGCCCCGAGACTGAAATCATTGAGGCCAACGGTCGATACATGATTCCCGGCCTCTGCGACGGGCACATGCACATTGAATCCGGCATGTTGACGCCTGCTGAGTTTGCCCGCGCTGTGATCCCGCATGGCACAACCTCGATGTTTACCGACCCGCATGAGATCGCGAATGTATTGGGGTTGGCGGGCGTACGCATGATGCACGATGAAGCGCTGATGCAGCCCATCAACATCTTTACCCAGATGCCTTCCTGCGCTCCTTCTGCTCCGGGTATGGAAACAACCGGTTTTGAGATCACCGCCGAAGACGTGGTTGAGGCCATGGGATGGCCCGGGATCATCGGCCTCGGCGAAATGATGAATTTTCCGGGTGTGTCTGACGCTGATCCAAAAATGCTTGCGGAAATCGCAGCCACGCAACGTGCAAGCAAGACGGTCGGCGGACACTATGCATCCCCCGATCTGGGCCCTGCGTTTGCGGGCTATGTAGCGGGTGGACCGGCAGACGATCACGAAGGCACCTGTGAGGCGGACGCGATCGCACGCATGCGGCAGGGCATGCGGTCCATGATCCGTCTGGGTTCTGCCTGGTATGATGTCGTATTTCATTTCACGGCGACCACCGAAAAGGGCCTTGATCCGCGCAACATGATCCTGTGCACGGACGACTGCCATTCCGGCACATTGGTAAATGACGGGCACATGAACCGCGTTCTTCGCCATGCGATCGACTGCGGCTGTGATCCACTGATTGCGCTTCAGATGGCGACGATCAACACCGCCACGCATTTTGGTCTGGAACGTGAAATCGGGTCGCTTACCCCGGGACGACGCGCCGATGTGATCCTGACCTCAGATCTAAAAACTTTGCCTATCGAAACCGTCATTGCCCGCGGAAGAGTCGTGGCACAGAACGGGGAATGCGTGGTCGACTGTCCGCATTACAACTGGCCTGAACCGGCACGGCAGACTGTTCGCATGGCGCGCAACCTTGAGGCCGAAGACTTCATCATTGAAGCACCACGTGGCGCAAATGCGGTCAGTGCTAATGTCATCGGCGTCGTGGAAAACCAGGCACCGACCCGGGCGCTCAAGTTCGAATTGCCCGTTACCGAAGGCCGTGTGCAGGCAACGGGCGATGTGGCACAGATCGCGCTGATCGAACGGCATCGCGCAACTGAGGGCGTCACGAATGCATTCGTGTCCGGCTTTGGATACGAAGGATCAATGGCCATGGCGTCAACGGTCGCACATGACAGCCATCACATGATCGTCGTGGGCACCGATCGCTCCCATATGGCGCTTGCAGCAAATCGTCTGCGCGAGGTCGGCGGCGGCATCGTGATCTTCAAGGATGAAGTGGAAATTGCGTTGGTCGAACTTCCTATTGCCGGGCTAATGTCAGACCGGCCGGCCAGCGAAGTTGCTGCCAAGGCCGACAAGATGATGCAGGCCATGCGGGACTGCGGCTGCACGCTGAATAACGCTTATATGCAACATTCACTTCTGGCGCTTGTGGTGATCCCGGAGTTGCGGATTTCCGATCTGGGCCTTGTGGATGTCCGCACCTTCGAATTCATCCCCGTCATAGAGACACAGTCATGAACGACATACTGACCCCGAATGCGCCTGAGAGCGAAAGCTTTGAGGACGCAGCAAAAGCCGTCGCACGGCTTGAAGAACTGTACTCACAATCGACAACGTTCCTGCGCGACCATTTTGTGCGGGCATTGTCAGATGGGGCACCTGACGCGCGCGTGCGGGCGTTTTATCCTCAGGTGCTCTTTGAAACTTCCAGCTATGCGCAGGTCGACACACGCCTTTCCTTTGGCCATGTTTCGGCTCCGGGATGCTATCGGACAACGATCACACGCCCGGACCTATTTCGCAGCTACCTGACCCAGCAGATCGGATTGTTGATCGAGAACCACGGACAACCTGTCAAGATTGGCTTGTCGGAAACGCCCATGCCGGTGCATTTTGCCGTTGCCGGAGATGCCGCGATCACGGTGCCTCAGGAAGGGGCTGCATCCTTCACGTTAAGGGATGTGTTCGATGTCCCGGACCTGACCACGACCAACGATGACATCGTGAATGGGACGTTCCTCTCAGCTGATGGCATAGCCCCTCTCGCGCCGTTCACCGCCCAGCGCGTGGATTACTCGCTTGCGCGCCTAGCCCATTACACCGCGACAGATCCGGAGCATTTCCAGAACCACGTGCTCTTCACCAACTACCAGTTCTACGTTTCTGAATTCGAAGCCTATGCGCGGGAACAACTGCGGGATAGCACCTCCGGATACACATCCTTTGTCTCAACCGACAATGCCGAAATCACAGACGGCGACGCGCCGCTTGCCTCCAGCAGCAAGACCCCTCAAATGCCCACGTACCACCTCAAACGCGC
>JBGCFK010000154.1:0-2711 GCA_045106875.1 Paracoccaceae bacterium
CGGCATCAAACCGCGACAGGTCCATATCGGGACTACTACGGCAAGTGATCCCCGCTCAGCCGATCGAAATGTCTACGTAGACGCCATCCTCTCCTGCATCGATTCCGAGCGTGGACATGGCGGAGTCAGCGATGAATTCAGCCACGGCGATGTCTGCGGCGGCTTCGCCGGATGCGACGGCGATCATCTCTTCGACAGAGAAGCTCGTATCATTGAAGTCGTACTCTATCCCGGTTTTGACGCCACGGTTTTGGAAAGTGAATTGTTCGGCTCCACTGAATGCGATTTCAATCCCTGAGGTTTGATTGAAAACGATGATGTCGCCATTTGCGTCCATCGAGAACGTGTAGTCTTCTATGGAGTGCCAGAGTACTACTGTGTCGTTCTGCCCTTGTCCCATATCGACGGCTAGAACTTCGCTGACAATGTTGCTGCCACCGAAGTCGCCAAAAAAGAACGTGTCATCTCCACCGCCCATCTCGAAGAGCGTCGCTCCCTGGGCCGTATCGTTCTCGAAGGCCGCTTTAATCCAGACTCTGTCTTCATCATCGCTCGTATTGAACGCTCGCTCTTCAGCAGCTCTAACACGCTCCATACGTTCCTGTTTTTCCTGCTCAGTCAGTGGAACGAGCTTGTTTCCCTCTCCAGGGCTTAGTTCCAAATTGTCCGCGCGTTCATCGGTAACAGCGGATTGAGCAATCTTCTGGCTCAGTGTGAAGTCCATGTCGTATTCCTTTGCAAGCAGAACAGTGGTCGGTGCGGGTAGGGAATGACCTTGCGGATCGGGCAGCAGCCGACTGCAAAAAATGTCCTCATAAGCGTTCCGCCCTTCGGTCTGTCTAATCCATCCCTAACAAGAGGTTAAAGTTCGTAATTTATTCGCCATCACTGAAAAACCGCCTTCAATAAAATACCCCTGAAATACCTCACACTCTCCCGATAAATTTCTCCCGTTTAACGCGATATTAAAAGTTCAAATGCTACTCCAATCCCTGCGGAATTCATCGGGTCTTCGATGAAAATTCACTCCGGGGGCAGGAGCGCCTGGGCTGATCCTGGGGGCGGCGTGCGCGAAGACGCCTGACGCCCAAGTGCCGGTGCGGGGGGATTTCGCCACCGGCCACTTCAGAGAAATTCATCATGTATATGCCCATTCGGGTCTCGGCGGCTGCCAAAGCCGCTGCACGGGGAAGTTTTGCCCTTATTTTTGGTGCTCTCGGCGTCCTCGCGACAACCGCTCCAGCCGAAGCCAACTGGTTCAGCAGCACGCCAGTCAAGGCGACCGTCCAGGCGGAGGGCAGCTTTCACAAGGGCCCGCGCGGTTATCATCGCATGTGCGTGCGCGAGCCCGACCTCTGTGCCTATGATCGCCAGGCAGCCGAGACCCAGGGAGCCACAGCCCCGGCCCCCATTGACAAGGCGCGGTGGCAGCAGGTCGATGACATCAATTCGAACCTCAACTGGAAGATCCGACCTCGGGTGGATCAAGGCCCCGACTATTGGACGATCGGGCTGCGCTCCGGCGATTGCGAGGACTATGCCATCGCAAAGAAACATGCGCTGATCGAGGCGGGGTTCTCACCGGACCAGCTGCTCTACGCGGTCGTGGGCGGGATCCGCACGCGATATCACCTCGTGCTGATCCTGCGCACCGAGCATGGTGACTACGTGCTGGACAACCTGACGGATCGGATCAAACCGTGGGAGCGCAGCGGCTACAGTTTTGTCGTCCGGCAGACTGCCGAGAACCCGATGCAATGGGCGCGGATCACAGGGGCCGACACCCGAGTGGCGCAAGGTTCGCCGAGTGTGGTGACGCAGTAACACCCGCACCAAGGTGGAGGGCCTGGCCCCTCCACCGCGCGCACTATTGCGCAGTGCAGTATTCACATGTAGCTGTGCCTCCCGAGATGTCGTCTTGGTTTTGGGGTCATTCATGGCAAATATTTATCCGGTCATCATGTGCGGCGGGTCGGGTACGCGGCTTTGGCCAGTCTCGCGCAAATCCTACCCCAAGCAGTTCGCCGATCTCTTCCCAGGCGGGTCGCTGTTCCAGCACACGCTTGGTCGGCTGACAGGTCAGGACTATGCCGACCCGATCCTCCTGACCAACGAGGATTTCCGCTTTATCACCGCTGAGCAGATGCAGCTGGCGGGTGCCGCGGCGACTCGGATCGTCATCGAACCGCAAGGTCGGAACACGGGTCCCGCAGTGGCCGTCGCTGCCCAACTGGTGGCGCAGATGGACCCGGACGGCATCCTTATGGTGCTGCCATCCGATCATCTGATCGCTGATGAGGACGCATTTGCCGCTGCTACGGTCCAGGCCGCTGAAGCGGCTGCTCAGGGGCACATGGTGACCTTCGGCATTCAGCCCGACCGGCCGGAGACGGGTTATGGTTATATCGAGTTAGAAGCGGCAGGTGGGCAGGGTGCCCGGCCGTTCGTCCGCTTTGTCGAGAAACCCGATGCCGCCCGCGCCGCCGAGATGCTGGCCGAAGGGCGTTTCCTCTGGAATTCCGGGATGTTCGTCTTCCAGGCCCGCACCGTACTGAACGCTTTTGCCGCCCACGCGCCAGACGTCCATGCCGCGGCGGCCAAGGCCATTGCCGAAGGCCGCGAGGACCTCGATTTCTACCGCCTCGGTGCGGAGGCCTACGCGGCATCCCCGGACATCTCCATCGACTACGCCATCATGGAACATGTGCAGG
>JBGCFK010000155.1:0-16349 GCA_045106875.1 Paracoccaceae bacterium
GGCGGCGGTCGATGCGGACGAAGACGACATCCTTGGCGTCGAACTCAAAGTCCAGCCACGACCCCCGGTAAGGGATCACGCGCGATGCAAACAGGAGCTTGCCCGAGGAGTGCGTCTTGCCCTTGTCGTGGTCAAAGAACACACCGGGAGAGCGGTGCATCTGGCTGACGATTACGCGTTCGGTGCCGTTCACGATGAACGTGCCGTTCGGGGTCATCAGGGGCATGTCGCCCATGAACACGTCTTGCTCTTTGATGTCTTTGACCGACTTGGCGCCCGTGTCCTCGTCGACTTCGAAGACGATCAGGCGCAGGGTCACCTTCAGCGGACAGGCATAGGTCATGTCCCGCTGCTGGCATTCCTCGACGTCGTATTTGGGAGGCTCCAGCTCGTAGCGTACGAACTCCAGCACCGCGGTCTCGTTGAAAGCCTTGATCGGGAATACCGACTGGAACACCCCCTGGATGCCCTCGCCATCGGTGGGGACCTCGTGGTCGCCGGAATCCAGGAAGAGATCATAGGAACTCTTCTGAACCTCGATCAGGTTGGGCATATCCGCGACTTCGCGGATTTTGCCAAAGTACTTACGAATCCGCTTGCGGCCGGAAAACATCTCGCCCATGCGTGTCCTCGATCAATCTGGCAGGGCGACGACGTCCGGGTGCGACGTGGCCTATGCCCTGCGTGCCTCAACTCGGGTGGTCCCATACGGTCCGCCGCGACCCCTCGCGACGACTTCCCGGACCCATCCCGTGCCGTCTGAGAAGACCACTTGGTCCCCTGAGACGACACGGGCTGGACCCACCAAACGGCGGATCCAGCCTCTTTCTCTTACCCAGTACGACCAAACGGCCGCATCGGATTACTTAAGCTCGACTTTGGCGCCAGCCTCTTCGAGCTTCTTCTTGATCTCTTCCGCTTCGTCCTTGCCAGCAGCTTCCTTGACGGCCTTGCCGCCCGCTTCGACAAGGTCCTTGGCTTCCTTGAGGCCCAAGCCGGTGATGGCGCGAACTTCCTTGATCACGTTGATCTTCTTGTCACCGGCTTCGAGCAGGATCACGTCGAATTCGGTCTTCTCTTCGGCAGCCGGGCCAGCGTCACCGCCGCCCGCCGGGCCAGCCATCATCACCGCGCCGCCAGCAGCGGGCTCGATGCCGTACTTGTCTTTGAGCACGTCTTTCAGCTGAGCCGCTTCCAGCAGCGTCAGGCCTACGATCTCTTCAGCGAGCTTATCAATATCAGCCATTGTTCAGTTCCGTTTCATGTCTTTGATGTGATGTCCGGCGTGCGTTGGGCACTCCGACAGTCCATTGCTTGTTAAGATCAGGCCGCCTCGTCCTTCTCCGCGATCGTTGCCAGACATCCGGCAATATTCGTGGCAGGAGCTCCGATGGCGCTCGCCAGGTTGGAAGCAGGTGCACCAAGCATCCCCGCAATCGTCGAGATCAGTTCTTCACGCGACGGCATTGCGGCAACGGCTTTGACACCGGCCTTGTCCAACACTTCCTCTCCCATGGCACCGCCGATGACAACGAGCTTGTCGTTGCCCTTGGCATATGCCTCCACGACCTTGGCGGCCGTGACTGGGTCTTCGGAATAGGCGAACACGTTCTGACCCTTGAGAAACTCGCTCATGCCTGCGCATGGCTTACCCTCGAGGGCGATCCTGGCGAGCCTGTTCTTGGCGACACGGACCTGACCGCCTGCTTCACGCATACGGCCACGTAGGTCCTGCATCTCGGCAACTGACATGCCGGCGTATTGTGCAACCACAATCACGCCAGAGTCCGAAAAGATATTGCCGAGCTCTTCGACAACAACTTCCTTTTGGGCTCTATCCACAGTCTTGCTCCAAGTTCATGGGCCCCTTTCGGGTCCCGGCTCTCGTCTGCCACGGCCGCTGCGCGCGCCCATGGCGGTGGTTCCGTCCAGGGAACCGGCCAAGATCGCGCACCTCGTGGGTACGAAACCAAAAACCTTCTCCCCGTCTATGGCTGGACTTAACCCGGGTGAACCCGGCGCCGGCCGTCTCGGACGGTGGGCAAGCGCGAACGCTGGCCCTTAGCACCCCGGTCACCCGGGGATCTCAGTTATCAGGCGCTCAGGCTCGCAACGTCCAGACTGACGCCCGGACCCATTGTCGAACTGATCGACACCTTCTTGATGTACGTACCCTTGGAACCCGTCGGCTTGGCCTTCTGCACCGCATCGATGATGGCGCGCACGTTGTCGGCGATCTGAACCGCCTCAAAGCTTGCCTTGCCAACACCTGCGTGCACCACACCAGCCTTCTCGACCCGAAAGTCGACCTTGCCACCCTTTTCGGCTGCAACCGCAGTCGCCACGTCCATGGTCACTGTTCCTACCTTGGGATTGGGCATCAGGTTGCGGGGTCCAAGCACCTTACCCAGACGGCCTACGATCGGCATCATGTCGGGGGTCGCGATGCACTTGTCGAAATCGATCGTGCCACCCTGGACAATTTCCATCAGATCCTCGGCGCCAACGATATCGGCCCCAGCTTCCTTGGCTTCGTCCGCCTTTGCGCCGCGCGCAAACACGGCAACCCGCGCCGTCTTGCCGGTGCCGTTCGGCAGTGTGACCGAGCCACGCACCATCTGATCGGCGTGCCGCGGGTCAACGCCCAGGTTCAGGGCTATCTCGATGGTCTCGTCGAATTTCGCCTTGGCGTTGTCCTTGACGAGGGCCACCGCCTCGTCGATCGACACCGCATGCTTGTCTTCGAACGCGGCTTTGGCCGCCTTCATACGCTTGCCAGTTTTCGCCATCGCCTCAGCCCTTCACTTCGATGCCCATCGACCGGGCAGAGCCGGCGATGATCTTCATGGCCTGTTCGACCGAGTTCGCGTTCAGGTCGGCCATCTTGGCCTCGGCAATCTCGCGCACCTGCCTCGAGGTGACAGCACCTGCAACATCGCGTCCCGGCGCCTGGCTTCCTGAGGACAGCTTGGCCGCTTTCTTGATGAAATAGGACGCAGGCGGCGTCTTGATATCCATCGTGAAGGACTTGTCGACATAGTAAGTAATCACCGTCGGACACGGTGCGCCCGGCTCGAGATCCTGCGACTTGGCGTTGAACGCCTTGCAGAATTCCATGATGTTGATTCCGCGCTGACCCAATGCCGGCCCGATGGGCGGCGAAGGGTTCGCTTTTCCGGCTGGCACCTGAAGCTTCAGCGTGCCTGCAATCTTCTTGGCCATATCAGCCCTCTCTTACTCCTGGCCCGGCGACGCGTCCCTCGAGCCATTACAGGATGTGGTCCGGCCCGAGCGGCGCGCCGCCCTCGCCTCCCACAGGTTTTACGCGTCAGACCTGCTTGGCGACCTGCGCGTATTCCAGTTCGACCGGGGTCGCCCGGCCGAAAATTGATACAGATACTTTCAGGCGAGCTGCCTCTTCGTCGACATCCTCGACCATCCCAGCAAAGCCTTCGAACGGGCCGTCGGTCACGTTGACCTGCTCGCCCACATCGAACGTGATCATCGGACGCGGGCGCTCGATGCCCTCTTCCACTTGGTTCAAGAGGTGCGCAACTTCGCGGTCCCGCAAAGGTGTCGGCTTGCCCTGCGGACCAAGAAACCCCGTCACCTTGTTTGTGTCGTTGATCAGGTGGTAGGCGCGGTCGGTCAGATCCATCTTGACCAGAACGTAACCGGGCATGAAGCGCTTCTCGACCTGGACTTTCTTACCCTTGCGGATTTCCGTCACTTCTTCGGTCGGAACCATCACTTCGGTAATTTCTTCGTCCAGCCCGTGTTGAGCTACAGATTCACGGATCGATTCAGCCACCTTCTTCTCGAAGTTGGAGAGAACGCTCACCGAGTACCAACGCTGCGCCATGGGCGTCCTATTCCTCTTTATCTCGAACGGCCAAGCCGCCGCGGTCCAAGTTGCTGATTTCGTTCAGTTTCCTGGGCCTCTCTCAACTGCAGATGCGGGCCAACCGAATCGGCGCGCGCATGGCATGTACATGAAGACTTGAGCAACTAGTCTCGCGTTCACTGAAAATCAAGCACAAAATGCCGTTGCCGGAGGGCGCTGGCCCGTCTAGCTACCGTCATCTTCGCTTCGATTTAGTATCGAAGCGACCTGGGCGGCTGTCAAGAAATGTCCGTTGCGCAACAAGAGCCGTAAAATCCGCCTACCTTTGAATTTGTCCACCTGCAGATCAAGTCCGCGGCGCAGCAGCGTGACAGCGTCATCGGGCCTGCCCTGCATCACCCTCGCTGCAGCCAGATGGTAGACTGGAAAGTGCAGCTCCGGATCCAGTTCCATGGCCTTGTTCAGATCCGCCACTGCACGGTCGAGATCGAAGAAAGCCTGCTTGTCCTCTTGCAGCAGAACAAACCCGCGCAGATTGAAGTAGTCGGCGTGCTCGCTCAGCGCGATGGCGTTATTGATGGTCCGAATGGCCTCGCTATCCCTGTCCATGTCTATCAGGACATAGGCCAGAGCATAGTGATTTTCGGCATCGTTGCTATGCCGGTCGATGGCATTCTGGAAACGTTTGGCAGAGGCTTCGTAATCTCCCCGATCGTATTCCAGCCAGCCGAGTTCGCGTAGTGTCCAGCCGTCATCGGGATCCAGAGCCAGCGCAATTTCGAGGTCTGTCTGTGCCTTGTCGAAGTTCTCCAGATTCCGGTGTGCATAGGCGCGCCGCCGCAGGCCGCTGGCTGCTTCGGGAGCAAGTGCAACAGCCTTCTCTGCAAGCTCGAGCGACTTATCCCATTCGTCACGTTTGGCGTAGATGTCGGCAAGGTTCCGCGCAGCCACGCTGTAATCCGGTTTGAGTTCAAGCGCTCTCGTATAGTCCGCGAAAGCCTCGTCCAGCATGTTCATACTCTCATGCTCCACGCCCCGGTCATTGTAGAGGGCGGCCAGATCGTTGTCTTGGAACTGGCCCGATGAGATCAGGAAAGAACATGCCTCTGCCGACCGCCAATGATCATGCAGATCAGCGGAATGATCTTGCTTGCACAGCGCCAAGGCAGCATCGGTGTCAGCATCGCGCGCTTCAATTGCGGCTGAAGCCGTCTGGATCAAACCAGACGAAGCGACGAGCGCCAGTGTTAAAATCGAGAGCAGTCCTAGTGCGCTATGTCGCATCTGTCCAAATTGCAGGAGAAGCCGTTAAAAATTCAGGGAAAGAAGAATGTCGATGCCCCAGGCGAGTATCTGGTCGATAAAAAAGAAAAAGATCGCAACCAATGTCGCCATGATGAACACCATCACAGTCGTCATGCCGGCTTCCTTGCGGGAGGGCCAGACGACTTTCGAGGTTTCTGCGCGGACCTCGTTTACAAAATGAACTGGGTTCTTCATCGGACGACTACCTCTGTTCTGGCCTGGCAGGGGCGATAGGACTCGAACCTACGACATTCGGTTTTGGAGACCGACGCTCTACCAACTGAGCTACACCCCTATCCCGGCGTCGCGTCACATACGTCGATTGATCACACGATGCAAGAGGTCAGCGCATGCTTTGCAGCTAGTCCGAAAGCGCCATGACGCCGTATGTGATCGTGGTCAGGTCGGTTATTTCGTAGCCACCGAATGCCGTGTTGATATCGTCGAGCATCTCCTGACTCCGGTCAGCCTCGGACAGTACCCGGTCGATTCCAGCCTCAACCACCGCTCGCCCAGAGGCATGGCCAACGCGCACGGCGCGTAGGTGAGCTGCTCGTCCCATAACTTGATGGGGATCAGCCAATCTGCCTGTTTCAGCGCAGCGACCTGAAACAGAAGCAAACCATGGGCCCAGAAACAGACGTCGACCATGCCTTCCGAAAGCGCGTGCAGACCGGCCTTGCAGGACCCAAACTAAATTTGCTTCAAGCCTGCTGGCCCGCCCAAACTGTTGGCAAGTTCGACCAATTTTGTGCCGCAGGCGCGCCGATGGACTGCCTCTTCAGACCGGCGACATACTGCTCGCTATCGCGGCGAAGCGCAGCGCCTATCCCGTCGATGAAATGCGGGATCGAGAAACCCACCATCTCCCGGCGTGCCAGCGTGGCCTGTATAGGGCCGTAATGCACATCGACCTCAGGTTCTCTAGCGCGAAAAGACGGGTGAGCGAATCAATGGCAACATACTCGCGCGTCAGACCGGCAAGCCCAAGCCGCGCTTGCAAAGCGCCTGACACCCGCTCGCAGAGTGCAACAGCAAATCCCGATGGAGGGCCTGATTGGTCCATTGCCGAGAACGAGGGTATCGATTTGCGCATGCCAAGACGCATTGTTTCGCGCCGCAAAATTTCATCGAGCATGTCAGCGCTGGCTGGCAGAACACTAATTAAACTGAGAAAGCAGCAAGCTCGGACAACGCTCCATCTTCGCCTGCTGATCGAATTGATGATCGGAAGTACGCGCATCATAGGTTCTTGGAGCCGGGCCGACAAAGTCCGCGAAAGCGGACCAGCTATCCCGTCAGCGGCAGGGGTTTTGAATGTCAGTACAAAACGATTAAAACAACCCCTGATTGTACTTCAGAGTCGAGTGGTGGCGAACCGAAACCTGATGGGAAAATGACAATGGAAACGTTCAAGCGGCGGGCACGCCTGACTTATGTCATTGTGATAATCAGTGCACTTTGGAGCATGCTCGCTGGCGCGGTGCTTCTGACAACGATCTAGACCACATGTTCGCCTGAGATAAGGCGACCTGTCTCAGGCGAACATGTGGGCTAGTTGCGGTAGAGTGCAAACCAGCCAAGGCCGTCCTCGGTTCGGCCAGCGGGACGATACTCGCAACCGACCCAACCCTTGTAACCAATTGCATCAATGCTTTTGAACAGGGCCGGATAGTTCAACTCGCCCATGTCGGGTTCATGCCGATCAGGGACGCCAGCGATCTGCATATGTCCAATGCGATCGGCGAGTGCTTCCATGCGCCGGATCAAATCACCTTCCATAATCTGCGCGTGATAGAGGTCAAACTGCAGCAGCATGTTCGGCGCGCCAACGGCATCCAGGATCCGGCTTGCCTGCGTCGTGGTTGACAGGAAGTAGCCAGGCATGTCGCGGGAATTGATCGGCTCGATGACGAAAACCCGCTCCGGCGCCTCGGCTGCAGCCCATTTGAGATTGTCTACGTAGGTTGCTTCGGCCTCCGGCCCATCGACGATACCTGCCATGATGTGCAGCCGCTCCGGGCCGATCACATCGGCGTAATCCAGGGCCTTGTCGATGCTGTCGCGGAACTCCGTTTCGCGCCCCGGAATGGCCGCCATGCCGCGTTCGCCCGCCTCCCAGTCTCCGGGCGGGCAGTTGAACAGAGCCTGCGAAAGACCGGCAGCATCCAGCGCATTGCGGATATCACCAGCCGTCTCGGCATAGGGAAATAGATACTCCACACCCCCGAACCCGGCCTCGGCCGCCGCCTGAAACCTGTCCAGGAAGGCATGCTCCGTGAACATCATCGATAGATTCGCAGCGAACTTTGGCATTTCATTTCCCCCGTACCCCACTGTCGCTGCGCAAAGAGGCCAGGTAAAGTGGTATTATTCAATGGACACTTGCGCCAGCATATCGCGGATCTCGCCCAGACCCTCCATCACACGGATTTCTTTCCCGGTATCCAGATGTAGTGCCACCGCATGACCTTCGCGCGGCGACTTCTGCTCGATCAGCGCGATGCGAGACATGGGGACACCGACCGTCTCGGAGCTGTCCAATGCGGTGAGCCAAAGCATCTGCATGGCTCAGATCCAATACTTGTCCAGCACGCCAGCCAGATCGGTGCGCGCCTGATCCAGAGACAGGAACGTCTCGGCATAGGACTTGGCGCGGGCCTCCATGATCGTGAGGTCGCCGGGATTTTCTGTGTATCGAGAGATCGAATCAACCAACTGCGGCACAACGGCCTGATCCAGATGGATCTTTTCGCAAATAGCGTCGGGCAGGTCAGAGAACGCCGCATATTCCGGCACAATGATCAGCCGTCCAAAGCCCAACGCCCGCGCGGCAACGCCCGAGCTTTCGCCCGCTGACGGGAAGCGCATCAGCGGCAGCGCGTCGGCAGCAAGCGTGTAAGTATCGAAGTCGGCATCATCCAGATAGCCCGTGATCCGGATCCGGTTGGCGTGACGCGATGTCCGGACACGATCCGAAATTGGCTCCATCTCACAGGCCCCGGCAATGACCAGCTGGACATCAGCGCCCTGATTGCGCAGCACCTCGAACGCATCCAGTACCCAGTCAATCCGCTTGGCGGGCGTGACATAACCTGCAGAGAGAATCACAAACCGATCCTGGTCCAAGCCCAGATGCGCCCGCGCTTCGGCCTTGTTCCGGAAGGGTGTATGACTTTCGCTCACGGGCAACGCGTAATGTGGAATCACGTGGACGGGCGTCTCCACCCCCTGAAGTTCGATCTGGTAGCGCGCCCAGCGCGAATGGACGATGATGGCACGTGCCCGGTCGCAGACCAGCTTGTTGGCACGCATGTAGAAATCGAGCCGCGGTGTGTAAAATCCCTTCTGACGCTGGAAGGCGGCCTTGCGCCCCCAACGCCCCTCGCAAGCTTCCAGAACCGAAAGATAACCTGCGAAATCCTTGCGCGCGAGGGTCATTTCCGTGTGCAGGTGGTGCAGCGACAAATCGTGTAATTCGATCACCGCATCGCCCGCCTGAGCCCGGTTCAGGATGAAGTCGTGGTAGACATTGTTGCCAACCTGAAGCAGCGAATTTTGCGCATCCCATGCCTCTGGCCCTGGCGCAATGGCGCGGCGGCCCTGCCGCTGGGAGGGGTCCTTGGTGACGAAGGTGACGTCTTCGAAAGCAGGCGCGATCAGAGTCTCGACATAATTCGCGATGCCAGAAGGCGACGGCGCCAGTGGCGACCAGATGTATCCCATCTCTGCGTCCCCCCTGCCCTGCTGCGTCAGCCGGTTTGACGCGTGGGCATGGAAGCACCCTTGCGAACCGGCTGATCGGCAGCTTGGACTCCTGCGGCTTCCAGCTCGGCAACCCGGTCTTCAAGCGCCAGAATCCGCTTGGCAATGCGCGTGTCCAACGTCTCAAGCCGCATCTCATAGAGATCGAAAGACTGTCGCGCGGTGGCGTGGGTCACAAGGCTGTTCTGGATATCGCGGTGGATTTCACGCCGGATCATCCGCCTAAGCTTGGCCGTCAAATCCGGCAGCAATGCGTTGAACCACTTCACGCGACACCTCCAAAACACAGACTACCGGACGCGCACACCCCGCGCTCCTATGCCAAGTGCATAGCATCAGGTTGTTAATCACAGGTGAGAGGCAGAACAAAACTTGGTTCCCGCCGGTTAGCGTGCAGTTAACCGCGTGCAGGCTAGGTCAGGACGAGCCAATCGAGACAGCCCATGATCCTGCAATGATCCTGAACCACGAGCATAGATTTCTGTTCATCCACGTGCCCAAGGCCGCGGGGACGACGATCACGCGGGCTCTATCACCGCTGACCACGTTCCGCGATATCGAGATCGGCGGCACGAAATATGGCGAAGCGGTGCAGGATCTCTTTGCTGCACGCTTTGATCTGCGCAAGCATTCGACAGCGCAGGCGATCCGGGCCAAGTGCCCCGGTCACGTCTGGCGACGGTTCTTCGTCTTTGCGTTTGTGCGCAATCCCTACGCGCGGGCCTATTCGGTCTATCGCTTTCTGCAGCGGTGGAAAGAAGGACCGCATTCCCAGATGGCTGCCGGCATGAGCTTCGAGGGGTTTCTGAAGTCGGATGCCGTGGCTGCAGGCGATATCGAGATAGCCAAAGCACAGGTGCACTGGCTGAGAAAGGGCGCTGGATTGCATCCGGGAATTGACTTTGTCGGACGGGTCGAGAATTTCACCGAGGACTTTGGCTTCGTGCAATCCGTCATCCAACGCAAACCCACCGCTTGGCAGAGCGACCGACATGACAACTCCTCGGCGAATGAGGGTGAATGGCAGGCCCATTTGACGCCAGGGGTGAAAGCTCAGATCGAGGCACTTTATGCGCTCGATTTCGAGTTGTTCGAATACGTGCGACTGCCCGAGACGCGACATGTAGCCTGAATGGTTCCGGGAAACTCTTGAACCGGATGTTGACTGCCTCTCCCTGCATTCAAAAGCAAACAAGGTTGCCTGTTTGCCAGGGTATTTCCTGCAATGCTCTAGCGGATGACCATTTCCAACGGCATCTGCCCCAACGGATCCGAACCTGATTCTGTGACAACCGAACTGCGCCCCAACGTCATCGCGCTGCCCGATTCGCTGTCCATGAGTATCATGTGCAGGAAGAACACCATGTTGGGCGCAATCTCGGTGGGCGCCCCCTCGAAGAACATGTAGTCGTCCATCCAGCAGGGCGTGTACCGCGCGCCGAGCGAGTATCCGCACGCATTCAATCGGTGCGCACCCATGCCCAGCGCATCCAGGGTCTTCGAATGGGCCGAAAATACATCGCCCAGAATTGCGCCGGGCCGAAGCGCCTCTTCGCAGGCAATCAGCGCGTCTTGGGCAGCAGACTGCATGGACAGGTGTTGCGGGCGCGGATCGCCCACCACGATCGTCTTCATGTTGGCTGAGTGATAGTGCCGGTAAGCTCCCGCCCATTCCAATGTCAGCTGATCGCTCGCATCCAGTGTCCGGCGTCCCGACTGGTATCGGCAAAGGAGCGCATGTTCACCCGAACCAATGATGAACTCATTGCCCGCATAATCCCCGCCGCGTGCGAAGATCGCCTGATGCATGGCGCCTAGGATCACGCCCTCGTTGACGCCAGCCTTCGTGTGTTCGGCCGCCGCATCCCATGCTGCATCCGACAACTCGGCCGCCCTACGGACATAGGCCAGTTCAGCTGGGGATTTCACCAGCCGGAGCCCACCAACCAGGTCAGAGACATCAATCAGATCGCCCAGCGCTTCGGCCACAGCCTGCCCGTTGCGATGGGTCAGTCCGACGGTGCGTGTCTCCCATCCGATGCGTTTGCCCGAAAGACCCAGATCCGCCAGCAAAGCCGCCAGATCGCGCGCAGGGGCTGCATCCGCCGCATCCTTCCAGATGCGGATATCCTTGATGTTGGAGGTCAACTGCGCCTGACGCAGATCCGCAGAACGGGTCAGCAGAACCGGGTCCCGGTCCGCAGACACGACGAGGCACTGGAAGAAGCAAAACCCGAATGTGTCATATCCGGTCAGCCAGAACTGGCTTTCGGGCGCGAAGAGCAACACCGCGTCGAGACCCTCGGCCTGCATCGCTGCACGCAGACGCGTCATGCGTGTGGCAAACTCGTCTTTGGTAAAATGCAGCATCGGGTTCTCTCCTCTTGGGCACGCGCCCTCTTAACTTTCCGGCAAATGTTTCACGTGAAACAATCCCATGGCAAGAGACCTGAGGCTCAACACCATGATATCATATGCTTTAAGCTTCCAGTAAAACTCATAAACAGAAGCTGAACCCATTCAGAATTGTCCCATTTTGGGAATATGCTCACCGGGACGCTGGCACCATGATCGCGGCAACCAATCGACCATAATCCGGCTCGCCGCGATGGCATGTCCTGCGATACGAATAGAACCGCGCTTCGTCCGAATAGGTACAATGCCCCGTCCAGTCCGCCTCGCCCACGCCGGCCGAACGCAGGCGCATCAGGCAATAGCCGGGCAGATCAAACATCGCGCGGTCGCCCTTGCCCCCCGCAAAGAACTGCGCCCAGTCCGGGTCTTCCTCCAAAAACCGCTCCACAAACTCGGGCCCAACCTCGTAGGCTCGTTGCGAGATCACAGGCCCGATCGCCGCAACGACACGCCCACGGTCCGCGCCAAGGGCTTCCATCTGGTCCAGAGTTGTCTCAAGCACTCCGCCAAGTGCACCTTTCCAGCCTGCATGGGCTGCGCCAACCACGCCAGCTGTCCGATCCGCAAACAGAACCGGCGTGCAGTCCGCAGTCAGGATCCCCAGAGCTATGCCGGGCCGATCCGTGACCATTGCATCTGCATCAGGCTTGTCATCATTCCAAGGACCGTCCACCCGAACTGCATCGGGCGAATGGACCTGATAAACCGAGACCAGAGCATCTGCCGCCAGATGCTCCTTGATGCGGCGTCGATTCTCGACAACGGCTTCCGCAGTATCCTTGGATCCCTGCCCACCATTCAGGCCCAGGAAAATCCCCTCGGAAACCCCGCCCTCGCGCGTAAAAAACCCATGCGGCACGTCGCGCAACAGGCCGGAAATCACGGGGTTCAGCATTCGTCAACCTCCGAAACCGGGCGGGGTGGGCAGATCCTCCGAGACCACCCCCAAAACTTTGAAGAGCGTCCCCATCTGCTGAGCCGCCGTCAAGCGTTCCAGTGCATCGGCGACTACTTCTGCCTGCTCAGGCTTTGCCTTCGCAAGTGACATTGCCCGCTCACCAATGCCAATTGAGGCAAGGAAATCGGCCTGCGAGGTCACCTGCGCGCCTGGCAGTGCAGCCGCTGCCACATCAAAGTCAATCAGCCAGGTCAGATCACTCGCACCGGGCGCCTCCAGCGGATCAATGCGGGCATGGCCTTGAACCGCCTGCATGGTCAGCCCGCCCGGCCTGTCCGAAGCAGTATAGCCATAATCAACAATCAACGCTGCGCCCGGCGATGTTTTCAATCGATCAGCAATCTCCGTCAGCACCGCATCCGCTTGCGGCGAGATCTCTAGCCAAGCGCCCTCGGCTGCTTGATCCTGACCGGGAAATGGTTCGGAAAGACCCCAGTCCAGGCCGCCACGATCCTGCGCACCGCTCCAGATACCCACCAGCCGCTCACGCCAGCCCTCTGCTGTGCGCAGATACTGATGCACCGGCAGCGCATCCAGAAACTCATTGGCGACAAGCACGAATGGCCCTTCCGGTACCTCGCGCAGCGATGCCACCCAGTGGGCATCGGGCACGCGCTCGGCCTGCGCCTTTCGCAACACGGGAGAGGTTTCGACAAACCAGACTTCCGGGTCCAGCCCCGCCCCACGCACAGCGCGCAGAGCATCCGCCATCAGCGTCCCGCGTCCGGGGCCAAGCTCTATCAACCGAAATGTCCGCAGGCGCTGCGCAATCCATGCGGTCCAGACACCAATCATTTCGCCAAACATCTGACTAATTTCGGGCGCAGTGGTAAAGTCCCCAGCTTCGCCAAGCGGATCGCGGGTAACGTAGTAGCCATGTTTGGGATGTGCGAGGCAAAGCTCCATATAACGCGCGGCACTCATGGGGCCGGTCTCGCGGATTTCCGCCCGGATCAGCGGCAGCAGAGGCGTTTCCTCAGCGCTCACGCGAGGCGTCGCCGGAATGCCAACAGAAGGAACACAAGCCCGATTGCCACCATCGGAAGCGAGAGGATCTGTCCCATGGTCAGGCCGAACGCATCCGAGCCGTCGCCCAGCCGCCAGTATTGGCCGTTCGGGTTGCTCGGATTTACGAATTGCGGGTCGCCCTGCCGGAAATTCTCGACGAAAGCCCGCGCGGCACCGTAGCCGACAAAGAACACACCCGTGATTGCGCCAGGGCGTTTCAGCCAGCCCCCACGGGTCGCCAACCAGAGCATCACCCCAAGCAGCAACGCGCCCTCCAGTGCGGCCTCGTACAGTTGCGAGGGATGACGCGGCGCGGTCAGCGCATCCCAATTGCGAGAACCGTCCGGGTTGTGTGTGGGGAATTGCATGGCCCACCAGACATCCGTCGCTCGGCCATAAAGTTCGCCATTGATGAAGTTCGCCAGCCGGCCCAGCATGATCCCCATCGGCGCCGCCAGCGCAACTGCATCACCTGCTTGCAGAAGCGGGATCTTGTTCACTCGCGTGAACAGGACCGTCGCGACGATCACGCCCATGAAACCGCCATGGAAGCTCATACCGCCCTGCCAGACCTGAAGGATCGCGCCGGGGTTCTCGAGAAAGTACGCGGGCTGGTAGAATAGCACATATCCCAGCCTGCCCCCCAAAACCACGCCCAGCACCATCCAGGTCAACAATGCCTCGGGCTGCTCCTCGGCCATCGGCGATTTCGGCCCCGGCCACAGCGCAGGCCGCCGCATCAGCCAGACCATCAGTTTCCAGCCGAACACCAGTCCCACGATATAGGCCAGGGCATACCAGCGCAGCGAGAACTGAAAGGTGCCCAGCGAGAGCGTGAACAGCGCAGGGTCGATATCCGGGAAAGGCAGGACAAGCGGCAGCATCAAGATCCCCTGATCGTCTTCCTCGGGATTTGCCGGGGGGCTCGGCCCAAGTCAAGCGGGCGGCAAGGCTTCCCACTCTTCTGTGACATCTGGCGCGGGGTCCGTGCGGCGAAGCGCCTGCGCACGGACAGGGTCAAGCCTTCCCAGTGCCCAGATCGCAGCGCCGCGCACCAGAGGATCGTCGTCATCCAACAACCGCTCCGCCTCCCCCGCCAATGCGGTGTTACCTGAGTTTCCGATGGCAATCAGAACATTGCGCAGGAACCGCACCCGCCCGATCCGCTTTATCGGACTTCCCGCAAAGCGCGCCCGAAAGGCCGTATCGTCCAGCCGGGCCAAGTCGGCCAACGGCGGGGCATCTGTCTCGGTACGCGCAGCATAAGCCTCGTGCCCGATCCGAGCGAACTTGTTCCAGGGACACACCGCCAGACAATCGTCGCAACCGTAGATACGGTTTCCTATTGCAGGCCGCATTGCGCGGGGAATTGGCCCCTTCAGCTCGATTGTAAGATACGAAATGCACCGCCTTGCGTCCAACTGATAGGGCGCTGGAAAGGCTGCTGTCGGGCAGATGTCCAGACAGCGCCTGCACTCTCCGCAGCGATCTTCATGCGGTGCATCCGCCTCCACCTCCAAGGTCGTGAAGATCGCCCCAAGGAAGAACCATGATCCCAGATCGCGCGATACCAGATTGGTATGCTTGCCCTGCCAGCCGAGCCCTGCGGCTGCAGCAAGGGGTTTCTCCATCACCGGTGCAGTGTCCACGAAGACCTTGATCTCGGCAATTTTTCCATCCTTGGCGGCCTGATCAATCAACCACCGACCCAGCCGCTTCAGCCGCTTCTTGACCAGATCATGGTAGTCCTTGCCTCCGGCGTAGACACTGATGGCAGCGCGGTCGGGCTGGGACAGCACCTCCATAGGATCGTGGTCGGGACCGTAATTATGTGCCAGCATGATCACGGATCGCGCCTCGGGCCAAAGTGCACCGGGGTCCGAACGCCACGCGATCCGGTCCGCCATCCACGCCATATCGCCGTGATGGCCCTTGGCCACCCAATCGTGCAGACGTGCGCCCGCTGCACCCACAGCATCCGGGCGCGTGAACCCGACGGCGTCAAATCCGGCATCTCGCGCTTCGGCGACAATCGCATTTCTAAGCTTCTCTGACATGGCCCTCCGTATACCGATGCAGCCGGGACGCCGATAGCCCGCACTGGCACTGAAACCGCCAACCGCGTATTGCCGGATCCCAGAGGAGACACTTGAGTGATGCTCGTACGGCTTAGATATCTTGCAGGACGCGGCTGGCTATGGCTGACCCAAGGCGGGGTCCCTGTCAGCCTTCCGTGCCATGGCGCCACTGCCGCCGACGACACCCGACGTGCCGCAGGTCGCCGCAACATCCTGCGCCGATGGCCCTTGCCCCTGCGTCCTCTGGTTTGGGCGGCAATGTTTCCGGGTTGGATCTGGGGTGCGTGGGTATCATCCGGCCATTTGGTGCGGGCTTACCCGGCAGCAACCACATCGTTGGGTCGTGGACGTATCTGGCGAACAGCACTGCGCCACAGCTTTTCGCCAAGAGAAGTAGTGGAGTATGGCCTTTGTGCGCCCG
The DNA here is from genome assembly GCA_045106875.1 of Paracoccaceae bacterium. Lineage (GTDB taxonomy): Bacteria > Pseudomonadota > Alphaproteobacteria > Rhodobacterales > Rhodobacteraceae > Thermohalobaculum. Next base: position 15,795 of record JBGCFK010000155.1, read on the forward strand.
CCACCCCGCCCGCGCACTGGTTCTGCGAGCACGAGATGTTCGGGATCTGGGAGCGCCTTTCCACCCAGGAAGCACGCGCCTTCGCTGGCGACAAGCTGGCCTTTGCCGGATTTTGCGCAAATCACGCACTGCCCCATGCACAATCCCTTGCCGTCTGGAACAAGGGTTCCGGCGGTGCAATCCCAACGGAATGGCCGGATGGGATCGCCCTAAAGCCAGCGTATGGCAACAACGCACAAGGGTTCGAAGCTTGGGAGCGCCAGGGCGATGCCTTCGTCCGAGATGAAAGCCCGCTGTCGTTAGACAACATTTCCGCAAGGGGTGCCGCACTTAGCCTCGATTGGGGCGTGGTGCTGGCCCAGCCGCTACTTGCGCTCCACCCAGATCTGATCGCGTGTGGGCTGACCGGAATGCCGGTCGCACGGCTGATCACGGGACAATGGCCTGATGGTCGGGTCGAACTGTTTGACGCCTACTTCTCCGCGCCGCCGCCCGGCGCCGTCGCGTCCAATGCCGGGTTTGGCCCCAAATGGCCCATCGAGATAACGGACGGAA